>JAISAF010000245.1 GCA_031266855.1 Spirochaetales bacterium | reverse complement strand
CAGGGACAGATACGGACCGCGCCTACAGCGGCCTTGTATAACCAGCTTGGCAATTTACAGGTACGGGCGGGGAACATGGCGGAAGGGAAGACGGCTTATGAGCGGGCCGCGGACATGGGATCGGTTTCGGCAATGATCAACCGGGGGAATGTGGCCCTGACGGAAAAGGACAATGCCGCGGCGGAAGGGTGGTTCAGACAGGCGCTGGCGGCGGAACCGGGGAATGCGGCTGCTTTACGGGGCCTGGAGCAGATAACAAGCAGCGAATAGGAAAGCCTTAGAGCCTGTTCAAAATCTCCTTCAAGATTCGGAATTTGGGCGCGTTTCCGGCGCGAAGCGCCGGAAACCAGGCTTTCCGCTCCAATTCCTCGGTCTTGCTTTCGCAAGCCCTCCGGGATTTCCGCTGCAATCCTTCGCGCGGGCGGCAGCTTTAAAAAGTGCCAGGCACGTTTTTATGTTTCATAGAATAGCGTATAATTTTAGAATGTGCCATCTAAAAACGTACCTGGCACCTTTTGGGGTTTAATGCCGCCCGTAGCGGTATTTATGCCGCTGTGGGCATTGGAAAGCCCGTGGGGCGGCAGCCGGACCGGCCGTTCTGCGTAAAGAACACTTGCAAAATTGCTTGTACGGCCTGGTACAAGGGACGACCTTGCAGATTTCCGCAGACGGGAATCCGCAAGGTTTTACGCCGGGTTTTTGAGCTGCCGCCGCGGCAAGGGGCTGGCCGCCTGTGTATTCTGGGTGTTGGCAAAATCGCGGAGCGATTTTGCGCTGCCGCCGGGCGCGCGCAAGGGATTGGAGCGGAAAGCCCACAGGAAGCGCATCTGCGCTTCCGAGGACTTGGAGCGGAAAGCCCGGTTTTTGGCGCGGAGCGCCAAAGATGCGCTCAAAACATTAATTCTATGCGCTTATCCCGCCCCGCGCGTATTTGACATACCCCGGTTTTTTTTAGTAGGATAAGAACATGGGAAAAGCCGGGGCAGCGAAAAGCAGGGAAAAGGGAACGGGGGGGAGTTTCCTTGACAAATTTCTGTCCCTGATCTTTGGTGCGAACGATCCTGAGAAGGAAAGAAAACGTTTGCTCAAAGAAGTAACGGGCGCTTTGAAAAAGTCCCGCTTTAAATTCCTGAGTGTAAAGAACGAGCAGGCCCTTCCCGGGCTGGCGAAACTGTTCTACGACATTTATAAAGTCATCGGGCCGGCGCAGGCGCTTTTACAGAACGCGGGTTCTTCCAACGCCTTGAAAACAATCCTGGTTGAAGCCCAGCTTACAAAAGAACAGGCGGCCTTAAAGGACTCCTTTTCCGAGGAAGCGATACGCGAAAAACTTAAAAAAGGGGTGGATACGCAGAAACTTATAGCCGAAGTAAAAAATAATCTTTCCAGTTTCCTTGCTGTTTTTGACACGGCGCTGACGCAGAAAATCAATACTCTGTATGATGTTTTCACCTCATTTTTCACCTTCACTATGTATGATTATTATTTCATTCTCAAGAAGTTCGACTCGTCGTTCCCGGAAAAAGCCTTTACCTATACGCCGAAATTCGAGGCGATCAATGCCGAATATATTATCGAGGAATTGAAGGATTTTGTTGATGTTATTATGCCGCTGGATAAAAGCGCGGACTGGGACAGCCTTTTCAATACGCTGAAAAATTACCGGGACGTGGATATAGTCGGCAGGCCGGCATGGAGAAAACTTATGGCGCTGATGGTGGATATTAAATCTTCTTCGATTTTTGAATTGATGATACGGTATATAAGCAAAGACCCTTTCTTCAAGGCGAGTTATACGCTATCCACCGAAAAAATCACCGATCCATATATTACTCAGATAAAAAACCAAACAGAGGGACTTATCCGCGGCGTGCTCCAGGAAAAACGGAATCAGAAAACCGACCAGCTTGTGAAGGTTGTTTTCAACCTGAAAGAGATGATGTCCCTGAAACATTATGCGGAAAAAACAAATATCACCTTTACAAAAAAGATAGATGGTTTCCTTTATATGGACGCGGCAAATTACCTGAAAACTTTTATGATTGACTATGTGAAAACTGAAATGAAGTCTTTATGCGATTTTATGGTGGTACGGGGTAAATGGGCGACAAACCTGCTTTCCCAGCAGATGACTGACAGTATGCAGAAAATTTTAGCCATCAGTGACGATTTACTGAAATTTGACGAAGCCTGCGCGGAAAACGGCCCTTTCGGCATGAAAATCAAAAAGGCTTCCCCGCGCGCGGAAAGGGACGGGGCTGCCCTGCGTATGCTCAAAGACGCGGTGAATGACGCAAACAAGAAGATTATAGGTATTATTGTAGAATCCGCCCAGGTTCTGATTGGTTTTGGGAAAATCCTGAAAAACCTTATTGACGATTATGACGCGCCGGAAACCCAGCATCAACTGCTTATCAACTGGAAAGAAGTTGACAGCGAAGCCGAAGGCGTCATAAAACAGAAGATGTCGGATTTGTATAAAAAGATATATTATTTTATTCAGCTTATGCAGATCTATGTGAAACAGGAACAGGACGCGGCATAGCCGCGTGGTATTGAGAGAGAAGCGGAAGTTTATCGGGCAGGTTTATTGGATTTTTCCGTTAAACTCCTTTCAAAAAACCATAGAAAAAAGCGAAACCGCAATAGAGCTGTTCAGAAACCCCGTAGCTTCGGGAATAGTTTCAATATAAAAATAGCGGAATTTGCTGCCATTTTGCGGCAAATTCGCCAGACTTGTGAGAGAACCGGAAGATTATCGAACAAGTCTGATAGCAAAAGTGACCCAGGTTCCAGAGTAAGTTGAATGAAAATTCCTCCGGCTTTTTTGACTTTGTGGTTTAAAATTCTGCGTGGCGTGGTTTTTGAGTTGCCGCCCGGCAGCCGGTTGGTGATAGATATGTGCACAGCGCGTTACGCGCTGTGCCTGGTGGCAGACCTGCACACGTAACGGCCGCTTGTTAGCGTGGTGGCGGCAGCCGGTTGGTGATAAATACGTGCACTCCGCTACGTGCTTGGTGGCAGACCACGCAATTTTTGCCCCAGCAAAATCGCGTGGTTTACCGTGTGCGGTTTTTTGCCCAGCAAAAAACCGCACAGCTTTACCGGCCTGGCGGGGGGGGGGGCCCCCGCCCCCCGCCCCCCGCGAAACCACCACCGGAGTGACGCCCGGCCCAAACCCGCGGGACAC
>JAISAF010000074.1 GCA_031266855.1 Spirochaetales bacterium | reverse complement strand
AAGCTGCCGCGGCCCCGCTTCGCGTTTTTCCTTCTCCGCCGTCAGTCCGAAAATCTCCCGTTCCGTATCAATCGCTGTCCTCGTCCACTCCACGACAGCCCCCTGCGACAGTTCCCCCGGTTCCATCACCGCCAGCTTTTTCTCAACAACCGACAGCATTTTCCCTGTTACCTCGCGGTAGGCCGCCTCCCGCTCCTCAATACCCTTGCGCCGCTCCGCCTGTTTCAGCCTGTCAAGCCAGGCGTCATACTCCTCCGCCCGCTCCCTCCACCTGAAAGCGGCAGACCAGTTTCGCCATACCCGGTAACGTTTCCCCCAGTTCGCTTCGTTCTTTTCCGCCGCCTCTACCGCCCTGCGGATATTCCGCTGCGGGCCATAATCCCGGTACGCGCAGAAAGCCGCGTAAGCAGCCCCTGGTTCTCCGGCAAGCCGCTCCCAGCTCTCAAAGGGGAGGCTCTCCGCCTTCACCTTCTCCAGGGTCTTCTCAATGTCCGTCATGCTTTTTCTCCCCCTGAACCGCTCCACTCCCCTTCCGTCCCTTCATTTTCCGGTGCCTCTTCCTCGTACGCAAATAAATCCCCCCGCCGGCCTGTATCGGGACCTTCGGTAGGAGTCATCCCGCCCCGGTCTATCCACCGCGCAATCTCCGAAGGCCGGAAGCGTACCGCCTTCTTAATCCTGTGGCAGGGTATTTCCCTGTGCAGCACATACCTCTGGATGGTCTGCACCGAAAGCCGCAGCTTCTCTGCCAGTTCAGGAATCGTCAACAAATTCTCTAAGCCCTCCACCATTTCCCTCCGTGTCAGGGAAAAGCCTCTCATGGCGTAACCGGAAAATAACCACGTAAAATACGCAACTTTTGTTGTTTGGGAAAAAAGCGTAAAAAAAGCCCCTGCCGCGATTTGGCAGGGGCCCTGGAGTCAGGATAAAGCGGTAAAAGCTATGCCCTTTTCAGAGCCAAAGCCTTGCCCCGCCCGGCGAGGGGAATAATTCTGCCTTCAGGTTTTCGCTCCGGTTTCCCGGCTTTTCTCCCCGGCTTCCCGCCGAAAGCGTTATGCTTCACCTCCGGCAGCAGCAGATTCTCCTGTACTTCCTTTGCCTTCGCAAATTCGGACGGATCAAAATGACAGTACCATTCGGTCATCCGGTCGGACTTATGCCCCGTAACCGCCTGGGCCTGCGGAATCGTCAGTCCGCCCTTGAGCAGTTCCGTGTTAAAAAAATGCCGCCAGCCGTGCAGGTGCAAATGCCGGTCAGCTATCTCATCATCACTTAATCCGATATTCCGCAATGCCCGGTGAAAATCCTGATACATCGTTTTCCGGCATACCGGCGTTGCCCCTCCGTCAAGCGAAAACACAAAACCATCCCCGTTCATCCGCTTTAATTCTTTGAGGTCTTTAATCAGGTTTTCCGGAAGGGGGATATTATGTATGTCCTTCGTTTTCGTATCGCGGTAGCCGTATTCGTCATACTGTTTGCACAGGTAAATATGCTCCTCATACACAAAACCGCCCCGCAGGCCCAATACTTCGCTTGCCCTCATGCCCGTAAGCGCGGCCAGCTTATTCGCCGCGCAGGAAATCCGGTCATTATCCCAGACCCGTTTCCAGTCGCCCACAAAGAGCTTCCTGAATTCCTCCCGCGTAATAATTTTTATTTCCCTCCGGTCATTTACCAGCCGTCCCATGTTTTCCGTCGGGTCCCTGGGAATAATCTTCCGGGCCACCGCTTCAATCAACATCGTTTTCAAAGTTCCGTAGTAGCCGTTGATAGTCGTGTTCTGATAATCTTTTTCAATCAGGTCGTCAAACCAGCTTTCAACATCGTCCCTGGTAATCCTGTCCACAGGCATATTCCCGAAATACGGCAGCAACTGGTTTTTCAAATTCTTTTTGTTGTTATCAGCATAAGTCTGTGTAAGGCTGTACCGCTTGCGCCGTTTTTTAAGATAAGCGCAGCTTTCCCATTCCCACCAGCCCTGGGCGTATTCCGCGAAAGTAGGCATAAAGCCGCTATTGGGAATAAGTTTCCCCTCCCGCAAAAGACGGTTGCACTTCAGGCGCGCCGCCGTCAGTGTAGTCTCCCCCGTAGACCAGCCGCCCAGCCGGTTGTCCGCCCCATCATAGGCATAGTAATACACAACCCGTTTCCCCGAAGGAATAACGCGCCAGTACAGAGTAAAGTCATTATGAATTTTCATAAAACCCCTCATTTCCGGAATATGATGTCATTGCAGATAACACCAGAATTCCCAAACTCAAGGCAAACCACATTAGCAACGCTAACTCTTTATAGAATAAGTACTTACCACAGCCCCGAACGACCGTAATCTCGTAAAACGCGCAACCTTCCGGATTTCATATACAGCCGGAACGTTATATGCAATTGACCCTAAAATTAGTTGAAAAATTATTGTATAAAAAGGGATTGACAAATATTAAAAACTATAATAAATGTAATAGTATATTGATTTTGAGGAGAAAATATGTATAAAGATATACTTATTAGCGGGAAAAAGTGTTATTTATCTCCAATAGAACCAAATGATATAGGAAAATATCGGGAATGGCTTGGTAAAAAGGATTTATCGATGAATTTAAAATTATTTAATTCAGTTAGTGTATTAGGGCACGGAAGGTATAATTATGCGGTAATAGACATTGAAACAAAAGAATTAATAGGCAATGGTGGCTTTATATCGTTTAATGACAACGAAGGTGAAGTCGCGATATATTTTAAAAACAAGGATTTTTATGAAAATGATTATGGAATAGAGGCGTTAAATCTATTATTGGATTATACATTTAAAACATTTAATCTTAATCATATTTTAATAAGGGTTTATGGTCATAATATACAAACAATAAATTATTATGAAAATATTGGATTCACAGAAGATAAGGAAAGAAGGCTAATACTACAATTTAGATTCAAAATAAAAATTCTGCGTTTATTGCCAATAAAATTTAAACAATATTATATACTTTATTATGATATAACTAAAAAAGACTTTTACAAAGAATATACAGTAAATAATAATGGGGTACAGGGCAACTGCACATAATAGACCTGTATACGCTTCGCCGCTAAAGCGAATAGGGTTACGGTTTGTATAGGTCATTGCGCCGCGCTTCATCCCCGCGCCGTTGCTCCACCCGCATTTTGCCGACATAGGATGCAGGGGCTGATCCGCAAAATTGCGGAGCAATTTTGCGGGTTTGGTTTTACGGCTACAGTTAGCCGCTGGGCGCGCGCAAGGGATTCCGGGGGCGCGCTAGCGCCCACTACAATCCATACCTATCGGAAAGCGACTGTCCTCGGGCGCATTGTAGTGGAAAGCCCACAGGATTTGCATAAGCAAATCCGAGGACTTGGAACGGAAAGCCCGGTTTCCGGCGCTTCGCGCCGGAGATGCGCCTGAATTCCGAAAAGAATTACCGGCTGTTTATTCCCCGCTGTCCTGCGTTTCTATATCGTCGGTATAGCAGATAACCCGGTTCCGGCCCGTCCGTTTCGCGCGATACAGGGACTTATCCGCCTGTTCCTTGATAACGACAAGGACATCCTCGGGCCGCGCTTCGGTAATACCACAGGAGAACGTTACAAAAAAATCGTTTTTGGCTTCCCGGTGATGAATCTTCCCGAAACTTTCGCGGATTTCATTCATTAAAGTCTCACCGGAATTAATATCCGTGTTAAACAGAATAATACCGAACTCCTCGCCGCCGTACCGGCCCACGGTATCAGTCTTGCGAAGACGCTCGACAAGAAGCTGGGCCAGGGCCTTGATAACCCTGTCGCCGGTTAGGTGGCCGTACTTGTCGTTTACCTGCTTAAAGTGGTCGATATCGATCATCGCGTAACAGGTTCGCGATCCAATACGGCGGGAACGGGAAAGATCGTCGGCAAGCCGCTTCATAAGCTGGGAATGATTATACAGACCCGTCAGGGAATCGCGTTCCATATAGTAGCGGAGACTGCGCGTTCTTTCCACACGGACTGCCAGAGTCGCGCACAGAGTCGTGGGGTCAACAGGCTCTATCAGAAAATCATCCGCCCCGTGCTGAAGCGCCTGGAGCTGCTTTTTCCTGTCCCGCTCTTCCGAAAGAAAAACAATCGGAATTCCCACAAACGCTTCCTGCTGCCGTATCAGCGAAGCAAGCTCGCAGCCCGTGCAGTCCGCCATATCCAGATTCATCAGCACCAAATCGGGCTTCGATTCAATAAGGACACTTACCACATGCCGCGGATCCAGGGCGACGGAAGTCAGCATTCCCGCCTGCTGTAGCACCATAGCGTAGGAGGAAACCCTGTCCGGCTCGTCATTGACAATGAGGATATGATACGGGTCCTCCTCCTCGTCATGAAGAAGAGCGTCAATCCTGTCAATAAGGTAAGGTACGGCAAACGGAGTGGGAATAAACGCGTTCCCGTGGTTCCGCACAGCAAACAGGCGCGTATCAAAATCGTCCCATTCACAAAGATAAACAACCCTCAAATGATCGCCATATCCATCCGGCGAATCGTAGAATGAATTCAAACGCTCCAGATTTTCCGCCTCATCCTGGAATGTCCCCGCATTCAGAATGAGCACAACGATTTTTCCCTCGCGCAGAAAATTCTCAACCGAATCAAAACTTTCCGTCGAAAGAACCGAATACCCAAAAACTTTTAGATGATCACGGGACTCATCCGTAAAAAAAATATCGCTCCGGTAAAGACACAAACAGCGCGAAAAATCGCCCGCGTGTTTTGGTATCGTGTCCTGCTGCTGCGTAACAAGCCCGGCCACATAATCCCGGTGAACCTTCTCGCTCAGCTTCAGCGTATCGTTATATAACTCAACCAAATGGTTTTTCTCCGCCTCGCCCACCACCGCCTTTCTCTTAACGCAGTAATCCAGAAAAAGCCCAATCTCCTCGGCCTTCTCCGATATCATGCGGAAACCATAACTGGCCGCGGTAGAGGAAATCTTGTGGAATTCGCCGCGCGTCCTATCCCAAAACATCTCGTCAAAACGCGAAGAGTCCTCAAGCTGCGCAATAGCAAGCCGCAAATGCTCTGTTTTCTCTGGAAGAGATTCAATAAACTGTTCTACCAAGCCTTGAAGTTTCTCGCGTACCTTATCAGAAGCGCCTGTTTCCATACATCTCCCACAGTATTTTCTGCCGGTTATCTGCCAATTATATAGTAAAAAGCA
>JAISAF010000504.1 GCA_031266855.1 Spirochaetales bacterium | reverse complement strand
TATCCCCGTGGGGGCGGCGGCGCTTCGCGCCGCCGCCGGGTTTACAGGCGCGAAATCGCGTCCGCGATTTCGCGGCCCGCCGCGCCGATATGCCACATAGTAAAATCGTAAGCCGTTATACGCAACACAAAAAGGTGCCAGGTACGTTTTTAGATGCCGCATAGTAAAATCAATCGTTAATTTTCGCAACACAAAAAAGTGCCAGGCACTTTTTTGTGTTGTATATAATAGCGTATGATTTTACTATGCGGCATACAGGCGTGGCAAGCCGCGAAATCGCGTCCGCGATTTCGCGCCGTTACCCCTGCGGCGGCGCGAAGAGCCGCCGCCGCCACGGGTATAGCAGGCTGTTACGCGTGCGGCGTGGTGAACCAGGCCACGGAATTGCCGTGCGGCAATTCCGTGCCGCGCCGGGGCGCGCGCAAAGGATTGGAGGGATGCGAAGCAGCCACGGCGCTTTGCGCCGGGGCCGTAGCGATAGCGGAGTCCCGGAAAGCCTGGTTTTTTTGCCCGGCTTGAGCGGGCAAAAAAATGCGCCCTTTTTGACTGGAAAAAGTAAATGCTGGAACCCTGGATAGGACTTTTTACTCTTGTAAAAGGCGGAAAAATGGAGTAGGATAAAAATTGGAAACGTTGTAGAATTACAGGAACAATTTTCCGGTTGTTGGAAATTGCTTAGGAGGTTAGCGAATGACAAAGATTGAACGCATTGACGCGGTACTGAAGGGGGGGGAGCCTGACCGGCCGCCTGTCTGTTTGTGGTACCATTTTGGGCTTCAGCATACTTCGGGGGAGACTTTTGCGAAGACTGCTTTGGAATACTTTGATTACTATGATTTTGATTTTCTGAAACTGATGAATGATTATTTCTATCCGATGCCCGCGGGTATGGATGAGATAAAAACCGTCAAGGATCTTGCGAAGATTGGCCGGCTGGAGGCGGATAGGACGCCGCTGAAGGAACAGTTGAAGGCTGTGCGTTTTATTGGCAAGCAGCTTAAAAAGAAGGCGTATTTTATTGATACTGTTTTTGATCCCTGGCAGGTTTTGTTGAAGAGTGTTTGTGGCGAGAATCTTCCTGCTTTGGCGAGGGAGGCTCCGCGGCAGCTTACTAAGGCTTTGAATTTTATTACTGATACGCTGATTGATTACTGCCGCCGTTCTATCCAGATGGGTTCGAATGGTATTTTTCTTTCTGTTCTGGCGAGCAGGGAGGTTATTGATCATAAGCTTTTTTTGAATTTCGCGAAGCCCGCGGCTATGAGGCTGCTGAATGCTATAAAATTTCTGGCGCCGATGAATGTGCTGCATGCGCATGGGGCGAAGATTTTCGTGAGTGATGTGCTGGATTTTCCTGTTTCGGTTATTAGTTATGAAGACCGGCTGCCGGGTAATCCTTCTATCGAGGAAATGAAGAAGCGTTTTCCTGGGGCGGTGATGGGTGGTATTGATAACGACCAGGTCGTAAACAGGACTTACGCTTTTATAAAAAATAATGTCCGCGAGGGTTTGCGCCGGGGCGGGAAGAGCCGCTTTTTTCTTGCTAACGGGTGCAGTATTCCTTCATGGATGGATTCCCGCGCTCTTCAGGTAATCGTGGAGACCGCGAAGACCTGGAAGCCTGAGAGCGCGGCGGATGGGAAGGCGCCTGAGGCGGCAAAATAAGAGGCCCTGAGTTTTTCCGGGGGGGATGAAGAACCGGTGTCTGTCGTCCTCCCCGCGCGCCGAATAGCGCAAAAAAGAATTACCGCGAAGCCGGAGAAGTCAAAGAAAAAAGAGAGAATAATGCTGTGTGCCGGAATTTATCCGGCTTATTTGATTTTGCGGTTAAAACTTTTTCCAAAACATGGCGATTTCCCGGAACATGAAATTATGCGAAATAGCGCCTGAAATTCATGGCGCGTATCAATCAGGACTGCCGGGCATTATATCCATATTGCCCGCCGCTCCGCCTGCGTATCCCAAGTCCTCTGATGATGCCCTGCCGGTGAACCATGACAGGATAAAACGAAGGAACATTCGTTTTATCGTTATTTTCTGTATGTAAATTGTTTGATACTTATATGCGCCATGCGGCAGAATGATGTAATACATTGACAGGAAGTTAAGCGCAATTTTGGCACATATTTTATGAGAAAATTAAAAACCTATTATTGACAAAATTATAAATGTACAGTATATTGTACTCGGAGGCTGAATTAATGGATGCAATCACCTATACAAATTTAAGGCAAAATCTCAAGTCATATATGGATAAGGTCTTTAATGATCATGATGTATTGATTATTACCCGGAAAAATAATGAAAATGTGGTACTTATGTCAATAGATGAATATAATAGCTTAATGGAAACAAACTATTTATTGTCGAGTAAAACAAATGCCGCGCATCTTCAAAGGTCAATTAATCAGCATAAAGCGGGTAAAATACGAGAGAGAAAGTTGAACGTGAATGAATAAGTTATTCACCGATGAGGCATGGGATGATTATCAATATTGGATAAATACTGATAAAAAGCAGCTTAAACGAATAAATTCTTTAATAAAAGACATAGATCGAAATCCCCGGGAAGGAATAGGGAAACCGGAACCGTTGAAAGCTAATTTAAATGGATATTGGTCCAGAAGAATAGATTTAGAACATAGAATCATATATGCAATAGAAAAAGAAAATATAGTATACATTTCATTCAGATTTCATATATGATGATAAATAAAGAATGTATTTTATGAAAAGATATAAAATAAGAATTCGAATGCCCGAATGCGCATAACGAGGCTGTCGAGAAAACCCGCCCGGCATAGTCTCCAGACTACGCCGCACTAAAGGCAAAGGCTCCTGCCTGCAAAAACAAGGAATTACAGAATTTGCGTTTTGACGAAGGACACCGAAAATTCCCCGGAACAGATTTTTTCAACAGCCTGATAGAGCTTTACCGCGAAGTTGAATAAGGAAAGTTAAAATACTCCATCTCTTATACTTGTTTTACTTTTTCTACTTTGCGCTTAGCTGCCTGGTACAAAGCCACTAACCCATTCTCCCCCGATAAGCCTTTCATGAGGGCCGAAAGCGGCTTTGTACGACATTTTTGGTGAAGCCTCCACAAGAAAGCCAAGGTAGTAGTAATCCAGCCCCATGCTTTTCGCTATGCCGATTTCCCTGACAATGGAAAATATACCGGGACTGCGCCGCGCAAACTCCGGTTCGAAAGCGAAGTATACGCTGGACAGGCCGCGGGGAAGAACGTCTATCCAGCCAACGGCGGCAAGAACTCCGCCCGCGTGATACAGGGTCATGCGGGTATCAAGCGGCGAATCGCAGAGGAACCCGCGGAAGGCGTTTTTGTCATCGCCGTTTTCGCCGTGCTTAAAAGCGCAGTAACGCTGGTATAAATCAAAAACATCTGTGCGGAATTCCGCCGGGACTATGCTGATACGCACATCGGCGTTTTTTCTGACAACCCGCTTCTGGGAACCGCTGGGCACAAATGAGGCGACAGGAATGCGCATCTGGACACATTCGGCGCAGCCGGGACAGACATTCCGGTAAAACATATTCCCGCTACGGCGAAAACCCTGTCCAAGTAAAGCTTCGTATACTTCTCCCGGCAGATCGCCGCGGGTAAGAAATTCCATTTGACAGACCCGCCGGGGAAGGTAGGGGCATTTGTGTGTATGGCCTCTATACAGCACGAGGGTTTCATTCCGGTCTGGCATATTGCGTAAAAGTCCTCTCTCCTTTAGTGTTAGAAATATATATCATGTAAGGAGGAGATTGTGATAGCTCTGCCTGTTTATAATACAGACGCTGCCATGTATACAGTACGGCCGTCAAAAATTATTGCCCTGGGAATGAACTACCGCGAGCATGTGGAGGAAATCCATAGCGTTCAAATCAATTACACTGCCAATGAGGAACCAGCGGAACCTATTCTTTTCGCGAAAACCCCGAATGCGCTTACCGGCCCCGATTATCCTGTCATGCTTCCCGCCATTCTCTCGCGCTACAGTTTCAACCCCGCCAGGACTGATTACGAAGCGGAACTTGCTTTTTTTGTCAGCGACGATTGCAGGAATGTCCCGGAAGCGGATGTCTGGAAGCATATCTACGGTTTTACCTGCGCGAATGACATAAGCCAGCGGGATATTCAACGCACGGATAAATCCGGCTGGTTCCGGGGGAAATCCTTTGATACCTTCTGCCCTGTCGGCCCGCGGCTTGTTTTGACTCAGGATATTGGCGACGCGGGAAATCTGCATATCGAATGCCGCCTTAATGGAAAAGTTGTGCAGTCGTCCACCACCGCCGCGATGATTTTTTCCATACCTGTGCTGTTTTCCTTTATTTCCCGTAACTTTACGCTGAACACGGGAGACCTTATTTTAACCGGCACGCCCAGCGGCGTGGGTCCGATAAAGCCTGGGGATGTGATGGAAGTTGAAATCGAAAAAATCGGCGTTCTGCGCAATCCGGTGAAAGCGGGGTAGGGGAGCCGGAGTTTTAGGAATTTGGGCGCATTCCGGGGCCGCGCCAGCGGCTCTATAATAAATTTCCTATCGGAAAGCGACCGCCTTCGGGCGCATTTTTTGCGGCATAGCCGCAAAAAACCGGGCTTTCCGCTCCAAGTCCTCGGATTTGCCAATGCAAATCCTGTGGGCTTTCCGCTGCAATCCCTTGCGCGGCGGCAACTCAAAACCATGCCACTGAATTGCCAGCGGCAATTCAGTGGGTACATAAATCATGTAAAAAAAATTCACCACGAAGTCGAAAACTGGCAAGGGCGAAGAAGCAAAGAAAAGGAGGCAAAAAAAGACCTAATGTTAAAATCTTATTAGACTTTTTCGACTTTGCGGTAAAAATTCTGATTTTGCATCAGCAGGCCAGTCAATATGATTTTATATGTGCTCGCCCTGGGACATGAGCTGTTAATGGTTTTGTATGAGCCTAAACCGGGAATTGTTGCCCACTTCACTTCTCCTGACTACTGTGTTATAATTTTCGTATGACCGACAAAATCATATCCGAAGCGGTAGGGGAGTTATCCTCGGCGCTTGCCCTTACGTGCAGCGCGGAGGAAATTGAGGATTTTCTCGGCAGCCTTCTAACCAAAGCGGAACTGAGGGCTGTCGCCGCCCGCTGGGCTTTGGTCAAGGCAATTGCCGGGGGAATGCATCAGCGGGATATAGCGAAAAGATATTCCCTGAGCCTGTGCAAGATAACGCGTGGTTCGCGTGAATTAAAAAAAGACAACTCCCCATTCCGTCTTATGCTGGAACGGCTGAAAAAACAGCAGGGGAAATAAAGAAATTACCGCGAAGTCGAAGAAGTAAAAGAAGTCAGGAGTAAAGGGGATTATGGTAGCCCTAGCACGTCTTAGGGTTTGTCTCTAAAAGTGATTCCCTTGTATTCATATTGATAAAGCATTTCAACCATATCATCAGTAATAAAGGGAAATATAGCATAGTTTTTAATTCTGAAAATTCCTCCCTGGCCTGGATATTCCTTTAGCCGAATGTTAAAATAAATCTTATTTCCATTAACACAAATAGCATTAGAATTTTTTTTCATCAAGTAAATCTATTAAAGGAAAAGGATTTAATACATAAAAATCCTTATAAAAATCATTGATAATCGGAATCATTTCTCCATAGTGAAAATGCCGTTTCTTTATTGCAGATGCTAATTCAGGTGAAACAACAGGAATCAAACATGGTTCTGCAAGAATAATATCAGCGTAATACGGTTTATCATTTTTTACTTCAATATGTATTGAATCTCCTGTATATGGAATTCCAGATGTCAGGTCATTTCCATTTAATTCCACCTGATTTTGT
>JAISAF010000492.1 GCA_031266855.1 Spirochaetales bacterium | reverse complement strand
TTTCCTATAAGACCCCTGGGCGCCCTGTCCCGTTCGCACAGAAGGGCCGCCAGCCGCGGCGATGCGGCAAGCCTTTCCTCGTGGCTGGAATGATAGTTCAAAATACCAGCGCCGGAGGTTTCCTTTCCATATCTGTTCATCTTCGTCATTTCACGTCTCTATTTTTATGAGCCTCTTTTAATATTATATAGTTTTATTCTTTATATGTCTCTATGTTTTATGTTTATAAATCATACAAAAGCCTTTCCCAAAACAATGTTACTCCGATTCGGAATTTTGGCGCCTTTGCGGCGTAAAACGCCGCAAACCGGGCTTTCCGCTCCATGTCCTCGGAATGGCCCATGCAATTCCTGTGGGCTTTCCGCTCCAAGCCCTTGCGCACGCACCAGCGGCGGACAGCGAATTTGCGAACGCAAATTCGCGGGCCATCTCCGCCCGGCGCAGGCTCCGCCTACGCCGGATTAGAAGCAAGCGTCCACGCTTGCGGCTTTGCAACCCATCTTTTGGAGCACGTATCAATCAGGACTACCGGGCGGCAGCTCAGAACCAAGCCCCGGAATTGCCTCACGACAATTCCGCGGCCTTATGCTGAGCTGCCGTCCCCACGGGCTTTTCCAGTTTTTGGAAAGGCTCAATATAATACATCCTTATTCTTTATACGCCTCTTTTGAAATATACTGTAAAATTTCTTCTGAAAGGAAAAAACCAGAAGCTTCCCGCGCGGCTTTTCCCGCGGCAGCGTGAATTTCGACCCCGCACAGGGCCGCCCGCGCGGGCGCGAGGCCCCGTCCCAAAAGTCCGGCGATAAGGCCGGCCAGTATGTCCCCGGATCCGGCCGTCCCCAAAGCCGGATTCATGCCGTCGTGAATCCAGGTCGTGCCCCCGCTATCTTTCCCCGCCGCCCCCGGTTCGGTCATTTCCGCTGGTTCATGGATAAGCGTTACATGGCTTTTCAAAACCAGAACGCAGTGGAATTTCCGGCAAAACTCCTCCATAAGCGGTATGGGGTTTGAAAGTATACTGTCCCGATCCGCCCCGGTCAGGGCGGCGAACTCTCCGGGGTGCGGAGTCAGTACCCAGCCCCGCAGATTCAGGTTTTCCCGGCCAGGCGCGGTTCCAGGCATAGTTTCAGCCCTGGTTTCAAGCATGGTTTTCAGCACATACAGGGCGCCGGCGTCCAGAACCCCGGGAAGCCCGCTTTCAAGGAACCGTTCAAGCCATGCCACATTTGCCTCCTGCCTGCCCCAGCCCGGCCCCGCCAGAATAGCCCTGTACGCCGAAGCGTCCCAGCCCCCCGGGCCGGTATCCAGGGGTTTTACCATAACACTGCGGCAGGCGCCAGCCAGGATCGGATACACGCCGGGATCGGCGAACAGGCTTACCAGCCCGGCCCCTGATCTCAGCGCCGCCTCACCGCACAAAAGGGCCGCGCCCGTTGTTCCCGGCTCTCCGGCGAAAACCGCCACATGCCCGCGGCTGTTTTTATAATCGGCGTCATGGGGCCGGGGCAAAAGAGCCGGAAGAATATCCTTTGCGTTCACAAGATACACAGACTTCCGCCCGCCTGAGTTCTCCCGGAAAGCGCCAGGCGGAAAACCCGCGGAAATAAGCTCAATACGGCCCGCCGCCTCCCGGCCACAAGGCAGATACAGGCAAAGTTTGGGAACTTCAAAAGTAAGGGTATACCCGGCCCTCACCACAGGCCAGCCGCCGCGAAAGCCGTCGCCCAGGCCGGACGGGACATCAAGGGAAACAACACCGGCAGGCGAATCGTTTATAAGCCGAACAAGAGCGGCGGCCCGCGGCCGCACAGGCCCCTGAAGGCCAATACCATACAGCCCGTCAATAATCCAGGCAGCCTCTCCCATCAGGCAGACAGCCTCTTCCTCCCCGCCCTCATACACCCGTAAAAAAACGCCAAGCCGCTCCAGCACACGCAGATGAACGCGCGGAAGCTCCCCCACATCCTTTTGCAAAAGAAGAACACGCAGATTTTCACAACCCGCAAGAAAAAGACGCCGCGCCAAAGCCAGAGCATCCCCGCCGTTATTCCCCTTTCCAGCCACGACAAGTATGGGAACCTTCAAATCCCCCTTCCACAAACGCAGAAGATACTCCGCCGCGCCGCAGGCGGCGTTTTCCATCAGAATCATAGCGGGAATACCAAAACGCTCCTGGGCGGTCCTGTCCGCCAAAGCCATATCCGCGCAGTCCAGAAGATATTTCCCCGCGCCATCCATACTTACATACCTTCAAGAAGAGTATCGCCGCGCCACCACACAAGCCGCGCCCCAGCAGCCGAAGCAAGAAGCGCGCAAAGAATCCCCTCCGGCGACACCCGGAAAACAGAAAAAATAAGTTCGGAATCCTCGACAGTAAGATCGCGGCGGCGCAGCGCGTGGCCATTCTGCGCAAGAATCAGAAGCTGATGCACATTTCCCTCCTCCCGGCTTTTCAAAAAGAAATTCCCCCCCGCATCAACACCAATAAACTCATACGCGTAACGCACATCCTGCATCTCAAAAAAATTACCACCCCGCTCGCGCCGCCGGTTCTGAGGCACATCAACAAAACCCTCATACCGCGAAGAAGCCGCATCAAAACGGTAAATCCGCGAAACCGAATCCTCAATCCCATACTTGATACCCGTAGCGGCGTCCTTCCCCTCCCGGTAGTAATCTATCTTAAGATATAAAACCCTCTGCCCGTAATCAGGAATAACCGTCTCCAGATTCGCAAAAAAATCCTCCCCATCCAAAGCAGGAAGACCGTCAGGCGAAATCCGCACAGAAGCAAGCCGCTCCCCCTGCGCCGAAAACCAAAAAACAATCCAGTCCTCCGGCGTCCTGCACAAAACACACACCACATCCCCATCCAGAATATACAAAGACTGAATAAAAGGAAACGGAATACCCCCGGCACCATCCTGTCCCAAATACCCCCGGTACTCCCCATTCTCAAAACGCAAAACAATTTTATTCAGTTTAATACCCAGCTCCCCGTCCTCCACCTCACGCTCACGAGGCAGACTATCCTCCACATACAGCGTCTTACCCGAAGACACAGCTATCTCCCCAACAGACTGAAACGCGTAAGGATAAGCCCTGCGGTTTGACCGCGCCCCACCCGAAGCGGCGTTTTGCAGAATCACCGGCTCAGGATTCTCACCAGGATTATAATACATCGACAGCAAATCCCCATACGAAGTAAATTCCATCACCTTAAAAGACGACCCCGACCCCACATAAAAAAGCCCATCCCGCATATAAAGGGAAGTCTTATACAAATCCGCCGCCCCCTGAAACTGAAAAAGATCAATCTCGTCTTCCATTTTACCAATACCCACCGCAAACAAATCCTCACGCGGCAAATTCTCACGCGAAGAATCCTCACAGGAAAAAAAACCACACACACACGCCGCAAAGAAAAAAAACCGCACAAAACGCCCCATAAACTACCATACTACTATCAAAGCCGCCCGCGCAAGTCCCGGCGCGCCACCAGCATTGGGCAGATGCTTTGGGCGCGTTTTTGCGGTTTGGGAATTTGCCCCGCAAATTCCCAAACCGCAAAAAACCGGGCTTTCCGCTCCAAGTCCTCGGATTTGCTTATGCAAATCCTGTGGGCTTTCCGCTCCAATCCCTTGCGCGGGCATCAGCGGCGAAGATCCCCCGCTTTGTCATTCAAAACTATTCAGTGTATACCGGCCTGAATGACCGCACATAAAAATTTTTACCTTCTTTTACTGCTTCGACTTCGCGGTAAATTCTTCTTTGCGATAGTCCTTCCCCGAATTGCAGGTCAGGTTTAGCCCAAAGGCGCTGTGGATGCTCCCTCTTTCCTCTTCACATAATATCCCGCGTTCTCGTACTTTACATCCACGTAATCGCGCTTTTCCGCGGAAAAAATAAAATCTTTCAGGCGCTTGTAGCCCAATACCCCATAATCCACGCGGCTGTC
>JAISAF010000478.1 GCA_031266855.1 Spirochaetales bacterium | reverse complement strand
CGCGGATTTTTGCCGTGCAAAAATCCGCGGGATCAGCCGCTGGTGCGGCGCAAAGGATTGTAGGGGCGCGCAAGCGGTCCGGCTGTCCGCGGCCGGACGGAACCCCCGGAAAGCCTGGTTTCCGGCGCAAAGCGCCGGAAATGCGCCCAAAAAATTCCTGTGCGTTTGTTCTACCGGATGGATATGTTTCATATCATTTTTCCCGCGTTTCTAGTATTATATTATATATAGTAGAAGTGTAATTCCGAACTGATCCCGGATAAGGAGGGGCTTTTGAATACCTGGGTTAATTTTCAAAACCGCGGCGTTTCGTGGAAGACAAAACCACCGCGCCGGTTGTTCCTTTTTGCCGCGTGTGTTTTCGTGACGCTTAGCGGCTGCGGTACGACGCCGCCGGAGTTGCCTGAGGCGCATCCTTCGGCGGCTCTGTCCGCGGATGCCGATGCGTATTTTTACCTTTCGGTTACGGAAAATATGGAACTTCTGCGGGATTTTACGGAGAGTGGCGGTAGTTCCACCCTTGGTTCGCGTTACTTTCTTGAACACAGCAACGCTATATACGGCGCTGTTTCAAAGTCTCAAGGGGGCGCGGGTTTTCTTATTGCGGCATCCGGCGATTACTCTGTCGGGCTTGTCGAGTTTGGTATCGGCACTGACGATGCCTGGATGGATGCATCCGTGTTTCTTGCTGAGGGCGAGGCGCGTTACTACCGTAACATGGATACTGGTATGGAAATCGCCATCCCTTCGCCCCGGCTGATTCTTATGGGAAGCGGTGTCGCGGAGAGCCTGGCCTGGCTGCACGCTGGCGCCTCCTCTCCCCTGGGGGATGATATCTGCGCCGCTCTTGAAAGCCACCGCGCCGGCTTCTACCTGCCGAAGGCCGCGAAAACCGGGCTGCCGCCTTTTATTCCGGCAGGGTCGCCTCTTCCTTTACAGGAGGCGCTGCTTTTCGTGGACCCCTCCGCGCGGGAGGGTCTCTACACGGCTTCCGGAGAGCTTTTGTTCGCGGATAATAGAAACGCGGCGGGCGCCGCCGTTATGCTCAGGCTCGCGTTTTCCGGCCTCATGACGCAGCAGGGCTACAGTCTCGCCGAAATCCGGCAGAATCTGAAACTTTTCGTCGAAGCGCGTACCATATTATTTTCCGGCCTCCCCTTCCCCAGGGAACTCGCGCGGCTCGTGCTGTTTTCCCTGATGATGGTGGAGGAAAACAGATAGCGGCCTGATTACACTCACGAAGCATACTTTGTAGAGATTTACCGTGAAGCCGCGGAAGTCAAAGTACACGAAATGCTTTTTTGTTGTAGTTCTCGATTTATTCGATTTCGCGATTATTTATATTTTTCTGTGTTTAGTCGAATCAGCCTATTAGTACCTCTCCGAAGCCGCGCTGAGCACCTGGGCGCTCTGGGTGTCCATGGCGCGGAGGCGCAGACGGCGCAGACTGCCCGAGCCGGTAACAGCCCCGGTAATGATGATGTTTGCCCCCGAGATTTTTCCGATGAAGACCGCCGAATCGTCGTCAACCTCACCGGAAAGCTGAAAGTTCTGCTCTTTGCGTATTGCGTCTAACTGGCTGCGGTCAATAAGGGTTTGATCGTTTTCCACCATAATAAATTCCAGTTCGTTCGCAATAAATTCCGCTACATCAGGGTCAGAAGCACTCACATACACAATCGCTATGCGGGAAGCTTTCGGGATTTTTTCCATAATTTTTCCGGCGGCGCGCTCAAGGGAGCCTTCCACACCATCGTTTTGGTTCATGGTGACTGCGGGGCTGTTTAACGAACCGCCGCCGTCCTGCTTGATAAGGAGCTGCTGCGCGGCGGGGGTAACAGAAAACGTGAGGGAACCGGAACGGGCAGTAAAGCGCACTTCACCGGAACTCAGGGTAGAAAGTTTCGCGCTGATGGTATGCTCGCCGTCAAGAACAATTATTTTTGCTTCTGTGCCGTTTACCAGGGTAAGCTTCTGGCTCCCGTCAATATAAATCTGCTCCCTAAACCCCGCGTTTATAGTTGACTTGGCCCTTTTAACGATTATCTCCGACTGACCATTTTCCGCCCTTTGGGCATATATGCCGGAGACCGCAAAAAACGTGGCGCATAACAAAACCGCCATCTTTTTCATCTGCCATTCCCTCCACTATCCATTGTATAAAACATTTTCATTCCTCAAAAAGCGTGACTCCTTTTTTGGGGCGCCTTTTTTGTCCGCGTTCCGCGGAAAAAAAACCGGGCTTTCCGCTGCAATCATCCCCCTTCGGGGGTGTTTCCAATAGGAAACTTATTATCGTGAGCGCTCACCGCGTCCTGTGGAATGCACCCGAAGACGGTCGCTTTCCGATAGGTATCATATTGTAGAGGGCGCTATCGCGCCCTCGGAATCCCTGGCACGGCCCAGGGGCTTTTGTTTGCAAGGTTCAGGTTCGCGGGATTCTCCCCAAAAAAGAAACCGTACCCTTCCTCAAAACCTTTACCGCCTCCCGCCCGGATCGCGTAAGACGTGGGCGATATTTCCGTGCGGACATTAGTCCAGCGTAACAAATGCGGACCAGATTTCTATTTTTCCTCCCGCGTTTGACAGGAAAAATATCCGGTTTCCCGCGCCGACAGTCGGCATCCACGTATCGATATTCCCCGTAGTCAATTCCACAAGGTTATTCCCTTCGCAATCCATGACAAACAGGTGCAGCCGCAGTCCGAATCCGGCTTTTACTCTTTTTACGAAAACAATATAATTCCCATCTCCGGTATAGGACGGAGAACCAGCCCACATACCCTCGGTTCTTTCATTGTCCGATACCGCGTGGAGCCGGGTCTGCCGGGTTGTTTCCGTGTCCATTTCCCAAATACTCTCGTCCTTGACGAACAGCAGTTTGTTTTCCGTGGGGTGCCAGGAGGGCTGGGAGCCGGGGCCACGTATAGTAAGCCCGGTTCCATTATCGCGCAGGGTAACGATCTGACGCTGGTTATTAATATAGGTGTCGCATGCGATCATGCTCTCACGAATGGACGGATGGTTGTCCCATTGACCTATGGAGGTAATTACGGTTCTGCCGCCGCCCGGGACGCTGTCTTTTACAAGCTGTGTGTATCCCTGATTCAGGAGCACATACACAAAGCTGGTTCCGTTTTCATAAAAGGCGGGGCTATATGTGTAGCTTTCAGCCAGGGGCGTTTTCGCAAATACCGACACGTCGCGCAGATACATTATCCGGCTGCTTTCTCTTTTGGAATTAGCGAACAGGTTAAATTCAGCAGACTGCTCACAGTAGAGCAGTTTTTGCCCGTCCCTCGAAACCGTCAGCCAGGCTTTGTCAATGCCGTCATCGCTTATGCGCGTAAGGTTGCGCAGTGACGCGGCGTCAAAACCAATGATGCTGCCGGTTTCTTCCGAAAGAGGGTCAGACAGCGTCGAGAGGCAGCCGCCCAGCGTCACGACCGCCACGAGGGCGCCCGCCGCCATTACAAAAAATTTACTTTTCTTCATAAAGAAGAACTCCTTACCTCAAACGCCTTTACCGCCCGCCCC
>JAISAF010000463.1 GCA_031266855.1 Spirochaetales bacterium | reverse complement strand
TCTTCTACCGCTTCGGCCTCTTCCACGGCCTGGACTTTCTCCGGTTTTCCGGCCTGCGCCGCTTCCGGCTGTACGGCGGGGATCTCATCCAGCGGCTTTGTTCCCGGCCTGGTCCTTGTCGCGGAGGCCGGCGCGAATTGAAGATTCGCGACAGCCTTCTCGATAATTCCTTCAAGTTTCCTGATCTCAAGCGAGGTTTTGTCTTCCACACCCCGGCTTGTCAAAACGGAGATAATTTCGTCCCAGCTTTTATCCACAAGCCGGTCGAGATTTTCCTCGTCCTTCTTGCTGAGTTTCCCCATCCCGTGCTTCAATTCCTGACGCACATCATCCCTGCGGATTTCCAGCTCCGAACGCCACTTCTGCCAGTCAATAGCTTCCTTGCGCTCAAGGTACTCCTGAAGAAGATTAATCTGAAATTTCTTAATCCGCTCCGCCAGAACAAGGGAAGCATCCTGCCGTATACTCAAAACAAGAAACGCGACAAGGAAAACCGTCAAAAAAACCGAAAAAAGCAGAATCCCTTTCATTGCCGGATTCAAAGAAAACTGATCATCACCAACAAAAACTCCCAGCCGGAATGAATCCTCAAGCAGCCTGTCAAAAAAAACATACCTGCGGCCTTCGCCGCTCTGAAAAACAGGACTTTCCCCCGTCTCCCCTTCCCAGTAGGACCCGACTGTCCGCCGTATTTCAGGATTCGTATCAGAGACATTGGAACGAAGTAAAAGCCCCCTGTCCTGAATAAAGGCAATATCATCACCGAGGTTTAAAATCCCGTCACGAAGAAGCTGGCCCTTAAAACCATCAAGGGAAATATAAAAAAGACCAAAACCCGCCGGAGCGTTATAGCGGTCACGAACCTCAAAAACATAAACAAAAGCATGGTCCTGCGGACTTACAACAAAATACTGCCCGGAAGCAGGAACTTCGCCATAGGCAGAAAAAAACGCCGCCACCGAATCAGGAAGAAACTCGTATTCCACCGTCTGATCCGTCGTATTACGGATATCCGACCCAAGAGTACTATAATGCAACTGCCTCCAGTCCGTATTCACAAAACGAATAAGCATCAAGGAAGGAATATCATCACGCAGCTTCCCAAAAACATTCGTCCGCGTAACAATATCCTCCCTGCTTTGATTCCGCAGGAAAATCGACTTTATCCAGTCGTTTTGGATAATTACCCCATACCGCTGAAAGTTCGCCGCATGGAAATCCGCCAGAGCCGCCGCCGTTTTATCGAGATTCCGGTTTATCTCGGAACTCACCTTCTGGTCGTAGAAATTGCTCTCGATATAATTAAACATTCCAGAGAACGCCAGTACAGCAAAACCGCTAAAAAGCACAACAGCCACGAGTAGACTTAATGAAATTTTTTGTACCGTACTCATCTTGCGGATTTCAGCTCCCGGAAAAATCGGATATTATCAAATATATATTCTTTATACATCGGCATGTTGACTCTTATAATAAAGGAAACCGCCACCCGATTTCAATTCCTCCAAAGCCAAAACTTTAGCCCTCCACAGTTTATCTTTTAGAATACTGGCGCATTTGCGGCGTAAAACGCCGCAAACCGGGCTTTCCGGGACTCCGCTATCGCTGCGGCCCCGCCTCCGGCGTGGCTGCTTCGCATCCCTCCAATCCCTTGCGCGCGCCCAGCGGCTAACCCGTGCTGTACAGGCAGCATACGCTGTGCAGGCAGCATACGTTGTGCAGGCAGCATACGTTGAAGAAAAAATTCACCGCAAAGTCGAAAAAGTATACGAAATGGCGATCTGGTGCCAGGTATCTTTTTTCATTTCACAGAATAGCGCAATATTTTATAATGTGCAACCTAAAAAGGTGCCTGGCACTTTTTTAAATCGGCGCCTCTATAGTAACCCTGTTTTCTCCTGTCTTGTAGTGCGGAGTAATTTTTATTACGCTAGTATGGTATGGATAGAAATCATTCTCCGCTACAGCGCGCCATGCGGAAGTGGTATGATTCCCGGCTGGCGGTTGTTTTTGAAAGTATTCTAATAGGGTTTATTGTCGGCTTTGTTGTGGTTTTTTTCCGCTACACGCTCAGCGGGGCCGAGTCCCTGCGCCTGCGCGTTTACCGGGCGCTTGCGGAGCTTCCGGGGCTGTGGCTTGCGGCCTGGATTTTCGCGCTGGTACTTACAGGGCTTTTCCTCGGCTGGGCAGCGAAAATACGGCCCATGATCAAGGGCAGCGGCATTCCCCAGATAAAGGGCGCTCTCGTCAGGGCGCTGACCCTGAACTGGCTGCCCGAACTGCCCCTGAAAATCATTACGGGTATTCTGGGTATAGGCTGCGGTTTATCTTTGGGGCGGGAAGGGCCTTCGATACAGATAGGTGCTTATGTAGGGCTGGGCGTTCTGAGGGCAGCGCGGCGGCCTCACCGGGAAAGGAAGATACTTGTTACCAGCGCGTCGGCCGCGGGCCTCGCGGCTGCTTTTAACGCGCCTCTTGCGGGAGTGCTTTTTGTACTGGAAGAGCTGCAAAGCTCATTTTCGCCGCTCTTTATTGCCTGCGCTATGGGCGCGTCAATGGCCGCCGACGGGGTGGCGGGTCATTTTTTTGGTTTGAAACCTGTCTTCGATTTCAGGGATATAACGGTTCTGCCTCTTTCGGCTATTCCCTGTGTTGTTCTTCTGGGAATAGTCTGCGGGCTCCTGGGCGCGCTGTTTAAGCGGATTCTGTATGTGTTTCAGGATCTATATGAGCATCTGCGGATTCCCCAGGTACTTCGTCCTGTCCTGCCCCTGCTTTTATCCGTACCTGCCGGTTTTTTTCTTTTTGATATTTCCGGCGGCGGTCACAGTCTTATTGAATCGCTTGCACGCGATTACAGGCCGCTGAACATTGTTCTTATGCTTCTGGCGGCGAAAATTCTTTTTACCGCCGTGTGTTACGGATCGGGAACTTCCGGCGGAATTTTTCTGCCCCTTCTTGCCGCGGGCGCTTTAACAGGGGACGCTGTGGGGCTTGTCCTGTCGTCGGCAGGACTTATTTCCGGGGACCAGATACTTAACTTCATTATTTTAGGGATGTCGGCGTTTTTTACCGGAGTGGTAAAAGCGCCTGTTACCGGCATGATTCTGATTCTGGAGATGAGCGGCAGCCTGAACCATTTAGGCAGCCTTGTCCTGGTATGCCTTACAGCTTTCGTTACAACGGAAGTGATTACTTCCCGGCCTGTCTACGCCGTCCTTCTGGAGAGGATGCTCCGCGGCAAATCCTCCGCGTCCCGCCATACCGGGAATCTGGATATTCCGCCCGGCTGACTTCGGCTTGTTGAAGAAAAATTTACCGCGAAGTCGAAAACTGGCAAGGGCGAAGAAGCAAAGAAAGGAAAAAAAAGTGCCAGGTACGTTTTTAGATAGTATATTCTAAAATGTTAAGCTATTCTGTGAAACGTAAAAACGTGCCTGGCACCTTTTGGGGTTTAATGCCGCCCGCAGCGGTATTTATACCGCTGCGGGCGGTGGAAAGCCCGTGGGGCGCGAGGGATTGCAGCGGAAAGCCCACAGGAAGCGCATGGGCGCTTCCGAGGACTTGTAGCGGAAAGCCCGGTTTTTTTGCCCGCCCTGGGCGGGCAAAAAAACGCGCCCAAAAAATATCCGTTTGCCGGGCGAAAAGACTTATGCGTCTTTTTATTGTTTTTCTTTTCTGTTATAATGGGGCTATGGGTGTTAGTCAGGTTCTGGTGAAACTGCTGCTGCTGGCTTTGAATCTTATGCCTGTGGATCAGGCGGGGGTTAATTTCCAGATTCTTGAGGATGGACGGTATGTGGAGGGCT
>JAISAF010000411.1 GCA_031266855.1 Spirochaetales bacterium | reverse complement strand
TTCCAAGTTGACAGCCCTAACCCTCCGGCCAGGAAAAATATCGTGTTTCTGTTCAGCGAAAAAATCGGTTTCAAGGCGTATTACGATAAAACGTACCACGACGTGAAATTTCCGGAGTTCCTGAACAAAGGCAAAAAATCACATCTGCCGCAGGTTACCAAACGGCTTATTTACGACTCCTTCTTCGCCAGCGTCAAAGCCCCGGATGTTGCCGCCGGAGGCATGGGGGGGGGGGGGGTGATCTTTTCCCGCGTCAATTAGCCCCCTTAGGGGGTGAACGAATCGCTAGTTATTGACATTATTTTTCAAAAAAATGGCGCCTAACGTCCCGGCTGTTTGCGACGTTTTGCCCGCCCGGATAAGGGCTTTGCGCAGCAAAGACCAGGGCCGACAAAATGTGGGTGGAGTGAGCCGTGGGAGTGGAGCGTAGCGGAACGACCTAGGCGAATGGAACCCCGAGCCGCCTACTGGCGGCGAAGCGTAAACAGGCCTGTTATACGCCGTAACACCCGCCGCGAAGCGCCCGCCACGGACGGCGGGCGCGCCTCTTTTATCTGTTGAAGCTTAGCGCATAATCTTTCTTAAGCGGATTATCGGGAAAATCAAGCCCTTTTACGGGATAATGTTTTTCGGACGGCCTTATATTCCCGGTTACAATTCTTTTGTTTATGAACGTTATTTTTATGATGTCCGGTATATTTGTATTTTCAATCAAACCCCCGTAATTGCATCCGTGTATATGCGCTATATAGAATTTATCCGCCAATTCAGCTGCCAGATTTATAAATTCCTTTTCGTGTTTCATAAGATTGTGAAACTCCGCCGCTATCCCGTTAATTTTATCCAAATGTCCGGCAAGACCGGGCAAGGATTCGTATTCCCCGCCTTCAATATCTATTTTTACAAACACGGACAAGTCACCGGCGGTTCCCGGTTCCCTGAATATTGTGTCAAAACAGGTGTAAATGCCGTTGTCGGAATTTCCTATGAACTTAGGAATGAAATGTCTCCCCTGTCCGCCGTCGAAAAACCTGTAAAAATTCGACTTCAGGCAAATTCTCCGGATATGGTTTTTGGCGCGGGCCGGTTTTAACAGCGCCAGATAACACAATATGCCCGCGGCTGAATACAGAAAACGGCGTATCAAACCGGACGCCGCCGCCGCCAATCCGCCCTGAAAATTTCGGGTGTTATGGCGCATAACGTTCCGGCTGTTTACGGTGTTTGAGCGGCGCTATAAAGAAACCCGCAGGGTTTGTGCCGCCCAAATGTGGGTGGAGCAACGGCGCGGGAAGGAGCACAACGAGACCAGAGCCGTTGCGGAGGCCGAACCGCCCGGTGGCGCAACGCAAACAGGCCTGATATGCGAAGTTTGGGCCGTACTTTATATCTTTACTATTTCCACATTATTTTTATTGTCTTTTCACTTGTAACACAATCTGATAAATACATATTTATTAGATTCTGATACTTTATTCCAGTATCTTCTGCCTGTTTCTTAAAATATTCTATTGTGTCCATGTCTATTCTTATAGTTATTTGTTTCCGTAGTTTTTTAATGTACGGATTCGGCTTTGCCTTAGAAAAATCATATTCTGTTCTCATCTTAATTGCCCCCATATTGTTTCTTTTCATTTTTGGTTGCCTTCCTTGCGGAAAATATCCTTATTTGTTCTTCTTGTTCTTTATAACAATGGCATACAATCAATAAATTTAATGCCTTGCTTAAGCCTAAAATAATAAAACGGTCTTCTTCCTTTGAATGATCTGGATCAAAAATTATTTTTGCATTTTGATCATAAAATACCGTTTTTGCTTCTTCAAAAGAAATATTATGGGATTTTATGTTCTTTTGGTTTTTATCTTCATCCCATATAAATTTTATTCCATTCATATTTACATTATAATTATGTTATAGTTACTTGTCAATAGATTTTTCAAAAAAAATTTGTCTTTTCCAACCAATTTTATGCCGGTACAACCCGATGACATCGGTAACAGTTTTGACCGGACAGACAGGTAACACTCCAGCCATCTAGCATGTCACTTTATACTAGCATTACAGGGAGAAATCTGTCCGGTCTTTTCGTCAAGTTCACCCGTCAAAAAATCATTAAACCATATCTCGCTCCTTACCCCCGCAGCTTCTTTTATGCCCGCATAATAACCGGCAAACGGATTCCCCGTGAATATCCTCCTCTGCCGCAGGTTAAAAAATCCCCGGCCGTTCACCCTCCGCGCTTTCATGTTCCCCTTGTATTCCCGCTCCCCTTCTTCGCCCTTCCGCATACGCCGGGATTTTTTATACGCCTCTTTGGGCCGTTTCATCCCTGGCCCTTCATGCGGACGAACTTCGTTAAACGCTTTCCGCCGCCTGTCAAACTCGCTCTGCGCGCTCAAAAATCTCGCGGCAACCATACCCGGCTGCTGTCCCGGCCCTGCAAATGCTGACCGGGACAGCCTTGATGTACCTCGCGAATTATTCGATGACCTTCACAATCGTCAGCGGCAAGGCGCTGGGACTGCCGTTTGCCGACGGTATCTCAAACTGGCGCGGAACGGTTTCGTTTGCGAGCAATTCAAAGATTTGATTGTAGTCATTTGCCGTAAAACGGGTGAACTTCGATGTCTCAAGCGGAAGACCCACGCCATTGCGCTTTGCGTCGAATACCAGATCCTGACCGCCGGGAAAGGAACCTTTGTAGAAAGCCGCGATACTGTCATAGACAGAAACGGTAACGCCTTTCAATGCCGATGTGATGATAGCCGGCGATTCGCCTGACTGGTCAACATCAACGCCGATAGCTTTCTTGTTTGCCTGCTGAGCCGCCGCGAACACCGAGTTGCCCGCGCCGCCAGCCGCCGCAAAAATGACCTCGACGCCGGTGTTATACCACGACGCCGCCTTCGCCTGGACTTCAGGAGAAGGAAGAAACCCGCCGGTATAATGATAGTTGACGGTAACGGAACCGGAAGCAAGACCAAGCTCCTTGGCCGCATATTCCGCGCCCTGCACATACCCGTATCCATAGCGAATAACGGAAGGCACCGCCATACCGCCTACATAACCGAGATTCCGGTAACCGTCTTTCACCGCGGCATAGCCGGCAAGAAAGCCCGCCTGGTCTTCCGCATAGGTGATCCCCACCGTGTTCGCGCCCACCTTCACCTGAGCGTAATCCGCACTGTGGGGAGACCCGTCAATAAGCACGAATCTGACATCGGCATAACGGTCCTGCGCGATAAAAATGGCCGTTTCAAAGAGAAATCCCGGCGTTACGACCACCTTTGCCCCGCCTCTGACCGCCAAATCAATCGCCGCAAGATAAGCGTCGTCGCTTATCTCGGCGGGCTGATAGTACTTGTGGGAAATTTTATGTTCCGCCGCGTAACGGACCACACTTTCCCATGCGCCCTGGTTAAAAGACTTGTCATTAATAGTCCCGGAGTCGGTAATCAACGCAAGTTCGGCGCCCGCGCCCCCCTTGTCCGTCTTGCCCCTGGCGAATACCGCACCGCCCGCAGCAATAAAGCCCGCAAAAACCACAACCCATACAATCGTCAATTTCTTCATTCGTCTCTCCTTAAAATAAAGTTCCTGTATTCAGGATACCGGAAAATCCCGACTAGGGGAATAGGGCGCAAAACACGCGCGGCAAACAATGAACGGATACATGAGCAGATTGCAGATTATAACTCATGTTACGCAGAGTTGACATAAATCCCTGAAAGAATAATATAGATGCATGGGCGGGGATATACTTGATTTATACAGTGATTATCTGTTGGCAAGCGCCAGAAAAACAACAGCGACCGGATTGTCGGAATTGGTAGACGGCGCAATCAGCCATGATCAAATCACCCGGTTTCTTGCCGGGGAAGAATTGAACGGAAAATCCCTGTGGATGAAGACAAAAAAGCTGATACGCCAATACGAGAACGGGGAAGGGTGTCTGATATTTGACGATACGATAGCGGGAAAAACGTACAT
>JAISAF010000394.1 GCA_031266855.1 Spirochaetales bacterium | reverse complement strand
GTCATGCCTGTTGTTTCACCCATCACATACGAGCCAACGCAGACCAACTGTAAAATAATATTTGCGCCGTTTTCATGCGCTAAACCCGCTAATGCTTTATGGCCTTCATGGAATGAATCGTCATAAAACGCCATCATGGGGAAATTCTTTTCAGCTTCATCAACCAACGTAAAACCGGTAATCAGGGTTCCGCTTCCTCCCAGGGCAAGCTCTTTGTATAAGCTCAAAATATTTCCGTTTACCTGTCCGTCCTGAGTCTTTTCACCGACTGCGGCCCGGACAAACCGGTTTTTCAAAGACATTCGCCCTAGTTGCGTTTTATCAAACAATGTTTTCATTCTTTTCTCCTAAGTAAGTACGAAAGGTATATTTATTCCAGCAAGCGGGTTTAATCCCCAGGCTGCATGGACGAGCAGCAATTTTGCTTCTGCAAAATTGCGACCTGTCCCGCCCCCTGGGGCGGGACTTAATTCTTCCGCAAGGATTTCTACTGACAAAATCATTAGGAAAACAACACTACCATTTTTTTCCCACCAGATCAGGGCGTGGACGGGCGGCGATCCGTCCAGTCGATGATGAGTTTGCGTTCCGCGAACAGCCAGTGACCGTCCTTACGAACAATGGTGTCATAGTAGCGAATACCCATCACCAGCAACATTCGCGTACCGTTCTCGATCCAGAAGTGATGTGCAAGGGTATAGCTCGCGTTGGCAGCTTGATCGCCATTGATCAGGACCGTGCTCTGGCCGTTGAAGTGCATGGTCATTACATATTGCTTCAGACCTTCACCAATGCCGGATTCAATTTCCTTGCGGCCACGCAACACCTGCACCGGCTTGTCATCTTTGCCCGGTTCGCCCGCATAGACTTCGATCACGGCATCGTCGGTGAACAGCGCCGCCTGAGCTGCCGTCAGTTTACGATCGGCGTCATGCGCGTAGGCATCAATCAGTTTACGGATGGCCAGGCGATCGGCTGCCTCGCCGGTAAGAGCTGTCCTGTTCATGGTGTTTCCCTGCAAAAAGGCTTGAAAGCCGGGGTCGTCTGCTGGAGCGGTAAACGATGGCGCCGCCGTCGTGCTCCAGATAAGCAATACAAGCGTGGCTTGCGACAGAAAGCGGCGCCGTGCATGACGGATACAGAACATTGTGGTCACGATAAAATGTTCCGCATTTTGCAAAACCTGGAGGACTTTAGTTCTGCGACAGCCAGCCAGCTTGTCCCGCAAGTCCAATATGCCCTTCTTCATTATCACAGCAAATCCAACACGCCGTTAATCGTCAGCACGCCGTTGGAATAACCCGCTGTTAAAACGCCCGTATATTTACGGCTTGCCTCAGGCGCGGCGGTATCGGGAACAAAATTAATTTTATCCCAATCAAGCGCGTTTATATCACTGGCGTTGCCGCCCGGTTTTACATACCGCGCCCTTAATGGAGAAACCGGGGAATTCCTTTCGGTAATGTTTTCCGCCAGAAAGCAGCCAGTACGAATGTCAATTTTTTTATCGTCATCTGTTTGTATTTGATAAACAGTGCCATATACAATAAAACGGATGCGTAATTTTTTCCCTTCCTCCTGTACGGTAAGATGAAAATTATCCGTATATTGCCGTGAAGAAACCGGAAATAAAAGAATATGACGGATACCACGCGGCAGAGTATATCTGCGGCTTGTCATTGTATCAAAGCGAATTGAGTCAAACTCCCGTGTTGACCTCGCGGCGCTTGCGCCTGTTACTGCGTTATATGAATCCTGTATACGTCTGTTTCCAGACGCCCAGTTAAAATAATCCCGTGAAGGTTCAGGGCGAAGTACATTGTAGCGCATATCAATGATAACTTCCTGCGTGAAAAGCGCGAAAACCGCAACAAAAAACAAACTAAAAAAACATGTCTTTTTCATAACAACTCCTTAGAGACTGTTCAATATCTCATTTATAATTCGGAATTTGGGCGCATTTTTGGCGCTCCGCGCCAAAAACCGGGCTTTCCGCTTCAATCTTTTGGCTGCCGCCAAAAGGATTTCCGCTGCAATCCCTTGCGCATGGCAGCTTGAGAACCAGTTCCCGGAATTGCCACGGCAATTCCAGGGCAGCTAAGTGCCAAAGGCAATTAGCTGCGCGTAACCAGGCGGCCGCAATTTTGTTCAGACAAAATTGCGTGGTCTGCCACCACGCACAGCGCGTAACGCGCTGTGCACGTCTTTATCACCAGCCGGCTGCCGCGCCCAGGGGGTTTCAGGATGATATTGAACAGACTTTTATTTTTATGAGCAAACTCTTTTTACCATCTTGCTCTATCATCGGGTATAGAGTATACTCCAGGTCAAGAGTTTTTTTGAAAATTTTTGATTTTTTCATCGTAGGGGACATTATGACCTATACCATAAGCCAGGTAGCTGAAAGGATGGGGGTAACGGTTTATACCTTGCATTATTACGATAAAGAGGGCTTGCTTCCATTCGTTGAGCGTAACCGGAATGGCGCGCGGGTTTTCAAAGATTCGGATTTTGGGTGGCTTGATACTATAACTACTCTAAAAAACACCGGCATGCCAATCAAACAGATACGGCAGTATATAGAATGGGTTATGGAGGGAGATTCGACTATCGCGCAGCGTTTTGAATGTATTAAAAAACAGAAAAAATTTGTTGAGAAACAATTGGAAGAATTAAAAAATTATGCGGAACTTTTAGACTATAAGGAATGGTATTATGAAACCGCGGTCGCGGCCGGGACGACGGCAATACATGCAAATTGTAGAACCGCGAAACGTAGTATGCCCCGAATTATAAAATAAAAACACCGCATCAGAATTTTTACCGCGGCGTCGAAAAAGGCGGATAAATTTCTGCTTTTTAGAGCATAGTTAATATCTGGAAAAACCTTTGGGTGCGCAAGGGGGCTGGTCGCAAAAATTGCGAAGCAATTTTTGCGGGCCTGCGTTTATGGCATGTTATTAGCCGCTGGGCGCGCGCAAGGGATTGCAGCGGAAAGCCCACAGGAAGCGCTTATGCGCTTCCGAGGACTTGTAGCGGAAAGCCCGGTTTTTTGCGGTTTGGGAATTTGCGGCGCAAATTCCCAAACTGCAAAAAATGCGCCTGAAGACAGTCGCTTTCCGAGAAGAAATTTATTGTCGCGGGCGCTACGCGCCCACGGAATCATCCCCCATTCAGGGGTGTTTCCAATAGGAAACTTATTACGTGGGCGCTCACCGCGCCCTGTGGAATGCGCCCAAATTCCGAATGGTTTTGCTGGCCCCGCGTTTACCCCGGATTAAAAACCCGCTGTACCAGTATCATATAGACAATCGTGCCGCCCGCGATGGCGATAAGGGAATTGCGCTTTGCCAGATACAGCGCGCACACCACAGCCGCGGCCAGGAATTCGGGAAGGCCATAGGGAGAGGCTGCGGGAGTAAGGTCTTTCAGGCAGTAGACAATAAGCATTCCGATAAGGGGAAAAGGCAGAGTCTTTCCCAGCCATGTGATAAAAGGCGGAATCCTTTTTCCCGATGGAAAAAAGAGGAACGGAAGGGCTCGTGTCAAAAAAGTACACACAGCCATAATGGCGACAAGAACCGCTGCCTGGAACCAACTCATGTTTTTTTCTCCGGGGAGACCTGGAGTTTTTTTTCGCGCAGCCACACGGCTGTCAGGGCCGCAGGAATCAGCGCCATCGCTGGAACAATGAACCACCGGGGGCCAAAAAAGAAAAGACATACAAGCGACGCGGCTATACCCAGAAGCGCGGGTCCGCGTCCCGAACGGGTTTGCCACTGTTGTAAAAAAATGACGATAAACAGAGCCGGCATAACAAAGTCCATGCCCCGCGGATTAAACGGCAAAACCGTTCCCGCAAGATTCCCTAGAACAGAACCGGCAATCCAGTACAGATGATCCAGCGCCGCGATACACAGCCGGAAGCGCCTCTTCTCTACACCGGCGGGCGGCCTGGCGGAACACAGAAGCGAAAACGTTTCATCGGTTAAAGCGAAAATCATATAAAGCTTCGTCTTCCGCAGCGCGCGAAACTCTTCCAGCAGACACAGCCCGTAGAAAATGTGCCGCGCGTTTACCATCAGGGTAAGCAGCGCCGTCTGAAAAGGTTCAAAACCTCCGGCAAGGAGCCCCACTCCGATAAACTGTAGCGCGCCCGCGTAAATAATAAAACTCATCGCCAGCGCCCACGGCGGGCCATAGCCCTTTGACCGGAGCAGCACGCCAAAAGCCATCCCCATACACACATACCCCGACAGCACAGGAATAGTATGAGGAAAAGCCGCTTTCAGTGCC
>JAISAF010000388.1 GCA_031266855.1 Spirochaetales bacterium | reverse complement strand
ATATAAACGCCAGGAATGAAAATTACTATGTTTATAAATTAATAAAAATAGATTTTTTACGGCGCTTAAAACTATTTGAAGAATCAACCGGGTTGATAGAATCATTAAAAAATGACAGTAATTTTTCAGGCGCCGCTTTTAAAAAAGCAGTGAACTATCAATTGGAACTTATAAATAAAAAAGATATAAATGAACATAAAATGCCCGGATAAAAAAGGCGACCGCAATTTTGCCGGAGCAAAATTGCGTGGCGTGGTTACAGGCGCGACCCCGCGTATGCTCCGCATACGCGGGGTCGCTGTCGTCCGCTGGTGCCCGCGCAAGGGATAGAAGTGGAAACCCCGCAGAAAGCGCCAAAGGCGGTTTCGAGGAGTTGGAACGGATAGCCCGGTTTTTTTGCCCGGCCGCGGGCAAAAAAATGCGCCCATACATATAATATGAAAAAGTTCTGTTGCGGTTGCACAAAATTTCAGAAATGGCTACAATATTTCCATGCTCCTGACAACGGCATGGACAAAAGATGAAATACGCCCGCCAGCTCCCGGCTCATAAGGAACAATAAAATGAAAAGGAGGTTTTAGGATGAAAAAAAATAATTTTTTCGTACAAACTGCCCTTCTGGCAGTGGTCTCCCTGATACTTGCGGGATGCGTAACCGATGAAGGTATCTATGATCCATCTGTATCACCCGAACAGCTTTGTACCCTTCAAATAGGCGAGACCATCAGCGTATACCAGTTTGACGGTAACGCAGTAGATTGGTATTCCCGGCTATTTACCTTTAGTGCTGTTGTCCAAATCCCCGCAGGCTATCACGAGTTTATCATGAATTATGGCGAGATAAGCAGAAGCTACTCCCGTCGGGCTAACGATATACACTACAGCTACACATTTGAAGCAGGCAAGTCCTATGTTATGAGTACAATCATAAATAGCGGCAGAGTATTCATACAAGTTGATATAAAAGAAGAGTAAGTGAAAGAATAGCTAAAATGGCAACGGATGATGCTTTTGAGGTTCATTCTTACCTTGTCCGGGAACCTTTCGGTTTTCGAACAAGTCCAATGACAAAAAAACTTTTTAAAGACCTCGCGGCAGGTTTTAGACTTCTTCAGGCTTCGCGGTTAAAAAATTCTATAAGGCAGGTTTAGCTTGAGGCCAGGGCCTGGAATTGCGCCTACAGCGCGAGGTTCCCCGCCGCCTCCATAATCGCCTGTATATCCGCGAGCGCGCCTTTCCCCAGGTCTCCGCAGGCAAGGCGGGCCTCGCGGGGTTCCACAAACCTGTAACCCAGGCCGGAAAGTTTTTCGATATTTCCCCGCACGATGGGATTCCCGTACATGGCGCTGTTCATTGCGGGACAAATAAGAACGGGTTTGCCCCCAAGGGCCATGACAACCGTACCCAGCATATCATCAGCAATGCCCGACGCCAGTTTCCCTATAAAGTTCGCGCTCGCCGGAGCGATGACGGCAAAATCGGCCTTCTGCGCCAGGGAAATGTGACGGACATCTTCATAAAAGGATTCGTCAAACATATCCGTATACACTTTGTTTTTTGTCAGGGTCTGAAAGCTTAACGGGGTAATGAATTTTTGGGCCGCGGCGCTCATAATTACATGTACGCTGTAACCTTCCTTCGTGAAAAGGTTCGCGAGTTCCGCCCCTTTATACGCGGCAATGCTGCCGGTAATTCCCAGAATGATATTTTTCACGCGGATTCTCCTTTCAGCCCGACAAGCAGATGATCCGCTATTCCCCGCGCGATGGAAAGTTTGTCCAGGTATTTTTCCACATGCTTTTCGCGGTCAATAAGATAGCCGGTATGCGCATCACGGTTTATATCCTTTACGTCGTTTGCCAGAACATAGGCGCAGTGATTTTTTTGCAGCAGTTTATATGCCGTATCAAGCAGCGTATCAAAAGGCGCGTTATCCAGCAGCTTAAAACCAACAAGAAGGGCGTCCGGGGCAAGCTGTTGAAAAAGGGAAATAATCTTTACCGTAGGCCGCAGCGCCAGGAGCAGCCTGTTCGCGCCGGAAGGCAGTTTCCCTTCCCGGTCAAGGCCGCCGCCGGAGGGGTTTCGTGCGTAAAGCTCCGGCGTTGTAACGCTTTCCACCGTATAGTCGCTTACCGCCATGCTGTGTATGATTGCCCCGACGGTATTTCCAGCAAGAACGCGGCGTATAGCGGCCTCCGCTTCCGCCACCGTGCCCACGGGCAGGATTTCCGCTTTGGGGCTTTCAGGCCGCGCCGAGGACTGCCCGCAGACATAAAAAATACGCTCCGCCTCCGGGCTGCGCGCAAGATAATCGGCGGTAAGGCTTCCCAGCCTGCCCGTGGCGGAGTTTGTAATACAGCGCACGCGGTCTATCCACTCGGAAGTCCCGCCGGCTGTTACCAGGAATTTCATATCCGGTTTTCCGGTTTACCCTCCGGTAACAATACGCGTCAAATAGCCCTGGATGCTTCTTAGGAAATCCTGACCCAGGCTTTTCTCAACTTCCCGGTACACAAGATTACGGGCCTGGACTTCGCTTATACCGTTTTCCCTGGACTGCTTCTCGTAGGTTGCTATGGCGGCGCCCGACTCGTCAAACAGGGAAATATTCGCCAGCCAGTTGACCGACTTAAACTGGGGATTAAGCTCAACAGGCTCCACCGACCAGGAACCTTTTACCGCCAGCGGCCCATTCGCGTGGTATACCAGCGCCATTGTTCCCAAAGCCTTGCGGAGGATTCCCTCAAGCCGTTTGTCGCTGTCTCCCGTTATACTCACCGAATAACTTAGCCTGCCCACTTCGCTGTCGCGGGCGGCGGCAATCGTTTTTAAATCAAGCTGGGATTCAAAAGCCCGCGCGGTGGCCGGGTGAATAAACTGAAGCTGCCCGATAAGCCTTTCGGAGTTCAAGCCGACGCTATACGCCGCGTCATAAAAAGCGTAGCGCTGCAAAGCTCCGGACATGGCGGACGCCCGCCTGCTGAAGTCGTCAATCTTCGCCAAATCCTTCTGGAGCAGGCTGCGGTACACGGCGGCGGTTGGTTCCCGTTCGATATAGGCAACCACGTGGGTTGTTCCGCGGTTATCGGTATAGGGGTCGGAAAACCTCAGGTTTACAAACTGCTCGTTTGCCTGGGTGCCCACAGTCTGCGTCAGGGTTTTTTCCGATTCGCTGTAGGTCTGATCGGCCTTTACCAGTTCGGCGTACCGCTGCTGGGAAACCGTGTCAAGTTTGACATTGACATTAAAGCGGCGCGCCAAAGCGCCCGAAGCCGAATCCTCCGCCCCGCGCCGCGTATCTCCCGACCCTATCGCCGCAAGGTAGCGCGTATCCGGGTAATCGGTTTCAAGGGTGTCCATCCACGCCGGAGGCGTACCGCCGCCGGAAACAGCGGGGCCGCCTGTCCCGCTACTCCCCGTAGTCCCGCAGGCCGCCAGAAGGAGCGCCGCGGCAAGCGTTAAAAATCTTCGTAATTTTGTTTTCATTTTATAAACCTCTCGTTCAATTTTGTTATTATATACATCTATACGCATTTACATCTATAATGCATCTATAAAATATACACCCGTCTATAAAGTATACCCCCGTCTATAAAATATACACACATCTATAAGTATACACACCTATTCCAAATCATACGCGGTTAGCAGATTCAGTTTCCCGGAATCATAGCTTCTCCGGGGGATTTTTTCCGTGTACAGAACTTCGTCCTCCGCGCCGAGGAACTCGATGGCAACTTCATGCCCGCCCGGCTCCACGAGGAACTCCCCCACGTAGGCTTTCCCCGGAAAATAGCGGGCCAGACGCAAATCCGCTTCTTCCTTTATATTGGTAACGGCATCCAGAGCGGCGCCTCCCGCATACAGGCTCACGGACACGAGAAGCATAACTGCCGTCAGTTCACCTTTCGAACTTGGGGTTGCATTCAGCATTTCTTCGCTCAGGTATTTTGCCGTGGCCGCGACGCCGCCTGTAAGTACCGCGCGGATAACCGTGCGTGTACGGATAATCGATTCGTTCAGTTTGAAAGTCTCCATAGCGACTTTATCCAGTTTTTCAAGAAGGGAAAGGCCGCCAGCCGGCTGCCCGTCCACAAGAACCCGTATGCCCGTAATCCGCGAACCGCGCGGCCGCATACTGGGCATCGGAACGTTGAATCTCATGCCCGAAAAAGGAATGGGAACAGAAAGGGAAACCGGCGGTAAATCCTTCATCGTCATATTCCCCGCCTCATCTTCTTCTTCCTGCGTAAGAGCGATAACGCCGTCCCGCACGATAATATGTAAAGCCGAATCCCGTTTCTCCGGCCCCAGGCCCGCGAAGGCGATAACGTTCAGCCGGGCCTGCCGCGAAGGCGCAAGGATAGCGTCAAGGTCCTCCGGCGGATCGAAATCGTACACATCCGGCTGATCCGTAAAAGCCCTGCGCAGTTGCTCCATATCCAGTGCGGCGCTGTCCTGCCTGCCATCGGTACGGTAGAGAAGAACACTTACATAGCGCGCGAGGGCGGAATTGTGGAATTCGATCTCGCCCTTCTGTATGTCGCCCCCGGCCTCGTTTATGCTGTCAGTGAGCCGCCCGTACTTGTCCTCAAGGAAATTCAGCTTCTCCCCGGCCCGCTGTATCTCCACATAGGCGTCGTCAAAACTGTTCAGGCGCAGATAATCCAGAGCCTGGAAAATATTCAGGTACACATCCTCGTAAGCCTCGCCGCAGTACACCAGCGAATAATCGTTTATAAGAAACGATAAAGCCGTGTCGCTGATGCTTTTGGTATAGTTGTCCTCGATAAGATATTCGGCCTTGCTCAAACGTTCGATGCTTTTCTGCGCTTCCCCCGCGATATGATACAGAATGCCGGTATCAAGATAGCGCAAAACTTCGTCCTTGCCCGCGCGGTAGAGTTCTTCGGCATCTTCGGAGTCCGCCGCCGTTTCCAGTTCGTCCGCAGCGGCGAGATACTCATACCGCGCCACGGCCTCGTCAAAAGGAATAAACGCGGCGTTCCGCGTAGTACCGCAGGAAATAAAAAAACAGGCGGCGCACAGCATCGCCGGGAAAACGGGTCTTCGGGAAAAAAACTTTCCCCACGCTTGTTTTTTATCTATTCTCATAAAAATCTCATAAAAAATGTTTTCATAAAAAATCCGCCGGTTCCGTCCGGTTGTATCCCGCGGGTACATATCCGCTTCAAGGCCGAAAACAGGACTGCCCGATACGCTTCCTGATTTCCCCTGCCGCTCATCCAGACCTTTTTGTTTGTTTCCAAACAATAATAATCAGCTCCCCCTTTTTAACAAAACTATTTCAGCAAAACTATTTCAGGATTGCTCCTCAATAGCGGTATTTCAGGTTCCGGGAAATTCCCGCATAAAGCGATTGGCAAAATCGCGTATGCGATTTTGCGCTGCCGCTGGGCGCGCGCCAGGGATTGCAGCGGAAATCCTTTTTTACCGCGAAGCGGTAAAAAAGATTGTAGCGGAAAGCCCGGTTTCCGGCGCGAAGCGCCGGAAAGGCGCCCACATCTACCCGCATCTATTCCAAATCATACGCGGTGACCAGATTCAGTTTCCCGGAAGCATAGCTTTTCCGCGGAATTTTTTCCGTGTACAGAACCTGGCCCGCCGCGCCGAGGAACTCGATGGTAACTTCATGGTCGCCCGGCTCCACGAGGAACTCCCCCACGTAGGCTTTTCCCGGAAAATAACGGGCCAGACGCAGATCGGCTTCTTCCTTCATATCGGCGGCAACATCCAGGGCAATGCCTCCCACAAAGGAAAGGAGCGAACCTATACTGGAATCTTTCGTCATCTTATCGGCCGCGTATTTTGCCGCAGCCGTAGCAGCGCCGGTAAGTACCGCCCGGATAACCGTGCGGGTGCGGATAATTGTTTCATTCAGTTTGAAGGTCTCCATCGCGACCTTATCCAGTTTTTCAAGAAGGGAAAGGCCGCCGGCCGGCTGCCCGTCCACAAGAACCCGTATGCCTGTAATCAGCGAGCCGCGCGGCCGCATATTGGGAATCGAAACCTTGAGGTTCAAGCCCGAACCAGGAACGGGAAAAGGAATCGGCGTTAAATCCTTGAGCGTCATATTCCCTAAGTCATCCTCTTCTTCCTGGGTAATAACAATAAGGCCGCCCCGCGCGGTAACACGCAAAGCCGAAGCCCGTTTCTCCGGCCCCGGGCCCGCGAAGGCGATAACGTTCAGCCGGGCCTGCTGCGCGGGCGCCAGGATAGCGTCAAGGTCCTCCGGCGGAGCGAAATCGTACACCTCCGGCTGATCCGTGAAGGCCCTGCGCAGTTGTTCCATATCCAGGGCGGCGCTGTCCCGCCTGCGGTCGGTACGGTAGAGAAGAACGCTGAGGTAGCGCGCGAGGGCGGAATTATGGAATTCGATCTCGCCCTTCTGTATAGCGCCTTCGGCCTCCCCGGACTCATTCAGGCTGTCCGCGAGCCGCCCGTACTTGTCTTCAAGGAAATTCAGCTTTTCCCCGACCCGCTGTATCTCCACATAGGCGTCGTCAAAACTGTCCAGCTTGAGGTAATCCAGAGCCTTGAAAATATTCAGGTACACATCCTCGTAAGCCTCGCCGCAGTACACCAGCGAATAATCGTTCAGGATAAACGATAAAGCCGCGTCGCTGATGCTTTTGGTATAATTGTCCTCGATAAGATATTCAGCCTCGTTCAAACGCTCAATGCTTTTTTGCGCTTCCCCCGCGATATGATACAGAATGCCGGTATCAAGATAACGCAGAACCTCGTCCTTGTCCGCGCGGTAAAGGTCTTCGCCATTTTCGGAATCCGCCGCCGCTTCCAGATCGTCCGCCGCGGCAAGATACTCATGCCGGGCCACAGTCTCATCAAAAGGAATAAACGCGGCGTTCCGCGTAGTACCGCAGGAAACAAAAAAACAGGCGGCGCACAGCGCCGCAAGGAAAGCGGCCATCTGGAAAAAAAACTTTTCCCCCGCCTGGTTTTTCCCCGTTTGTTTTTTACACGCCTGTTTTTTACACGCTTGTCTTTTATATGTTCTCATAAAAATCCTGCCAGTTTAATCCGGTTTTCATCCCGGCGGATACATAATTGAACTGTTCATAAGTCTCAATTTACGAACAACTTACGAACAACCCCGATTGCAAAAACGATCGATTGTAAAACTGTAAAACTATAATGTAAAACTGTAAAAACGTAAAAACCGCAAAAACGTAAAAAAATAAAAACGGCTATAAAAATGTTTTACGCCCGGAAACGGGACTGCTCAATAAGCTTCTTGATCTCCTTATCGCCAATCCAGACCTTTTCGTTTGTCTCCATGTGAATCAGCTCCAGGTTTATCTTATAGAAAACCACCATCTGGCCCTCGACCCTGTCAGTCTGGGAAGTGATAAGACCCTGCAAACAAAAATCCGCCCCGGTCTCCTGCCCCAGACGCTTCATAGTCTCCGGGCTGGCCTCGCTCTGCTGGTTCATACGCTCCTCCCGCACACTCTCCCGCTCCGCCTCGTTCGCCACAAATTTGACCTTGCCGGAATTAATAAGCTCCCGCTCCAGACTCTTCGTAAAAACAAGCGTCTCAATATGCTCCCTGCTGCGGTTACGAATATCCCCAACAATAACAACAGGCTTCCGGCCCTCCTCCCCCGTAAAATCCGAAATCCAGGGCCGCTGCATCACATCGCTTATCATCGCCTCCGCCACAAGCCGGGCATCCGTATCGTTCCAGCGCCCGCTTAAATCAGTCTCCGCATCCGCCGCCATCCGCGTTACCGTCTTCGCCGACGAACAAGCGGAAAAACACAAAGCCGCGCACAGCAGCGCGTATAGTACAAAGAACTTCCTCATAATAACAGCTCCTCTTTTTAAACAGAAATATTAACTAATAATATAGTAACACAAAGATAAAAAAAAACCAGCCCCGGAAGCCAGAGGAACCGCACAGGAATTTGGGCGCCTTTTTGGCGCGAAGCGCCAAAAACCGGGCTATCCGCTCCAAGTCCTCGGATTTGCTAATGCAAATCCTGCGGGCTTTCCGCTACTATCCCTGGCGCATGGCAGCTTGAGAACCAGGTAACGCACATAATTGCCTTTGGCAATTATGTGTTCATAACCCGGCGGTCGCAATTTTGTTCTGACAAAATTGCGTGGTCTGCCACCAAGCATAGCGCGTAACGCGCTGTGCACGTCTTTATCACCAACCGGCTGCCGCCCCACGGGCTTTTCGTAGCTGATACAAAAAACAGAATTTTTACCACGAAGTCGAAGAGCCGATAAGCGACCGTCTTCGGTCACATTCCGAATTACAAATGTACGCTCTGAGCCGCCGCTTCCCACTTCCCGCCTTTTTCACTACCATATCGCGGAAGGTTTATTTCATG
>JAISAF010000381.1 GCA_031266855.1 Spirochaetales bacterium | reverse complement strand
TTTTTTTACGGAAAAGAAAATGAAAAAGAAACTTTTACGGGCCGTTTACAAAACGGCGCGTACAGTACAGGGGAAAGCGTAAACGCTTAGGAGAATATAATCGCGCGGGAAAAGAATTTTTGAAAAGAAGAGACGTATCTTTTTGATTTTTATTTATATGCGCGTGCGCGTTTGTAAACTGAGGCTTCCAGCCGGTTTTACTATATAAAATTATATTGCACGGGGGGGGGGGGGGGGGGTAAATTTGTTTTAAACAAGCGGTTTGCGCAGGTTTGGCGAAATATAAATTATGGCTTTAAAAATATCGGAAAAAATCATTTCGTGTTATCCTGCCGGGAAGTAAAACACAGTTTCGGAAAAATGTCAAGCGGTATTTTAACAGCAGTATTTTAAAAAATGAAAAAAATCACCACGAAGCCGAAGACTGGCAAGGGCGAAGAAGCAAAGGAAGAAAAGAGCAAAAACTTATTCTACTTTTTCGACTTGGCGGTTAAAATCTTGATTTAGAAGGTATGTGTTCGCCGCTGGGGCGCGCGCGAGGGATTGGAGGGATGCGAAGCAGCCACAGCGCGGAGCGCTGGGGCCGGAGCGATAGCGGAGTCCCGGAAAGCCCGGTTTTTTTGGGCGGGCGAAGCACGTTCAAAAAAACGCGCCCAAATTCTGATAGTGAAGCAAAATCATAAAAATATTGAACAGGCTTTTAGGGTAGATGGAACGCGGGACAACAGGTAAGATGATTACATGATTGTTTTGAAATTTGGTGGGACTTCTGTTCAGGGAGCGGAGATGATTAACCGCGTCCTTGATATTTGCCTGACGCGGCTGGACAGGGCGCCTGTTCTTGTATCCTCCGCAATGGCGAAGGTAACGGACGCTCTTGTAAAAATAACGGTAATCGCGGTGGCGGGTGACGCGGAAGGCGCTGCCAGACTGTGCGGCGAGACGATTGAACGGCATCTGAATGTTGCCAGGTCTTTTCTTGATGGCGGGAACCTGAAAGACGCATCCGCGGAAATTGAGCATATAGGCGCCGCCCTTCTTTCTCTGGTGAAGGGTTTGAGTCTTTTGCGCGAATGTTCGGCGCGTTCGCGGGACGCGGTTCTGGCTTTTGGGGAGCTTCTTTCCACAAGCCTTATCGCGGCGCGGGCGCGGCAAAGGGGCATCCGCGTGGATTTTGTTGATTCCCGCCTTTTTATGCGGACGGACGATAATTTTTCCGCCGCCGCTCCTGATATGAAGACGGTAGCACGGCTTGCGAAAAGAAAACTGAAACCCGCGCCGGGGAAAATCGTTGTTTGTCAGGGATTTATCGGCTCTACGGCCGGGGGTGTTACCACGACTTTGGGCCGCGGGGGGTCTGACTTCAGCGCGACGATTATTGGCGCGGCACTGGGCGCGGAGGCTGTTGAAATCTGGACGGATGTAAACGGTATTCTTACGACGGATCCCCGGCTTATACCGAATGCCGCGGCAATTCCCAGGATGAGTTACGCGGGCGCGGCGGAGCTTGCTTACTTTGGCGCGAAGGTAATGCATCCGGCTTCGATTCAACCGGCGGTGGAGAAGGGTATCCCCGTTTGGGTAAAAAACACCAAAGCGCCTGAAGAGCCGGGAACGGAGCTTGTGCCTGTTTCGCCGTATAAGGGCCCGCGCGCAATCGCTTTCAAAAAGAACATTACCCTTATTAACGTGGTTTCCTCGCGTATGCTGAACGCTTACGGTTTTCTAAGCCGGATGTTTGCCGTATTTGAAAAGTATAAAACTCCTGTTGACCTTATCGCTACTTCGGAAGTGTCTGTTTCCATGACGGTGGAGGGGCCTTCGTTCCTGAAAGATCTTATAAAGGAACTGGAGGAGTTTGCGAGTGTGGAGGTCGCGAAGAATCAGGCCATTCTTTGCCTTGTGGGAAAAGAACTGTGGGAGGAAAAAGAATTCTTTGTCCGGGTTTTTTCTGCCTTGAACGGGATTCCTGTGAAGATGATTTCCCTTGGGGCTTCCAAGATAAATCTTTCCCTTGCGCTGCCGGAAGAGTATTGCGATACGGCGGTCAAACTTTTACACCAAGAGTTTTTTGAGTAAGCCGCCACACGGCTTCAAGGTTCGCGTCATTGAAAGGAGTGTCTTCGCCTGCCGCGTACATGTTTTCAAGAATCTGCTGACAGGAACGGATTATCCGTTCCCGTACCATTTTTTTCGCGGAGTTGAGTGTTCCTTTCTGTTCGCAGAAGGGTTCTTCAAGAATGCGGAAGGTAAGCGGCTTCCAGGAAGCGGGGATTTTTTTCTGCCAATAGGGGCTGCGGGTAAAGGCGTAAAAAGCATCCGTTACCACGCCAAGAATTTCCCCCCGGCTGTCCCGGCCGCTTTCTGCCGCCAATGCCGCGAGCCGGGTTTCGTCGAGAACCGTCAGGGCGCAGCTATACCTGCTCCTGTTATTGTAAACAAGAACCTGGCGGAAAAGGGAGGAAGAGGACATAATCGCTTCCTCGATAATTTCGGGGGAAAACCTGTCCCCGCTTTGAGGAACAAGGAGATTGCTTTTTCTGCCTGTAACAAAGAGAAAACCATCCTCGTCCACATAGCCCATATCGCCGGTATAGAGCCAGCCGTCACGTATGACATTCTGTTCGGCTTCTTCGTTTTTAAAATAGCCTTTCATCACAACCTTGCCCTGCACGCAGATTTCTCCGGCTTCGCCGATCCCGGAAGGATAGCCGCCTGAGTTCAGAATACGGCAGGCGACTCCTGTAGAAACCCTCCCGGAGCTGCCGAACTTATGGGCTTCCGATATATTAGCCGAGATTACGGGAACTGTTTCCGTCAGGGCATAACACTGAAAAACAGGGATACCCATAGCGTGAAAAAACCTCTGATCCATGTATGAAACACTGCCGGCGCCGCCGGTAAAAAGCCGTAAACGGCAGCCAAAAGATCTTCTAATAAGGGCGAACACAAAACGGTTTGCCAGGTAATACGCAAGCCACGCCTTGAACCGGACAGGGAAGGGCGTTTTGTTAAAGCCGTCGCCGTAGTACGCCGTGCCTGCCCTGATTCCCAGATTAAAGAGCGCTTTCATAAACCTGCCGCGTTTTTCCACGGCGCGGATAATTTTCCGTTTCAGTTTTTCGATGACCCAGGGTTCCGCGAGGAAAAAAACCGGGTTTGGATAATGGAGTTTCAGGGGCAGGGGGCGGTTATGCGGCAGTGATTCAGGTTCGTCGGAAAAGAACAGGGGTATGCCGCGCAGGAGTGAAAAGGAAATCCCCGCGGGGTGAATGCAGCAGTAGTTCACAGGTACGGCAATCATGGTATGGAGCATGCGGGGCGTGTTAAACATACGGAACATATCGCTGTCCAGAGCAAGGTAGTTCGCGTGACTTATCCTGACGGCTTTTGCCGGCCCTTCTGTGCCCGGTGTGTAGGAAATGAGTGCCTCATCATCCCCGGACATTCCCGTTTCAATGCGGGACAGCTCTTCCGCTGGAAAATCCTGTTTGCCGGCTTCGCGGCATTTGGAAAAAAGAAGATAGTCCCCGCAGGGATTTTCCGCTGCCCGCGCCGCTTCCTGCGTCTGCGCGGAGTCCGGCTGGTTTGATGGGGAGTCCTCCGGCGGGTCAAAACAAATAAGGGAAACCGGCGTGGCGAGGCTGCCGGCAAGGGCTATGGTCTTTCCGCGCTGGGATGGGGAAACAAGAATAAGCCGGGGTTCGGCGTGATCAAGACGCAGACGCAGTTCCGCGGGCAGAAGCCGCGTCGAAAGTGGAACGCCGACAGCGCCGGCGAGAATAATCCCCAGTTGCGCGATAAGCCATTCGGGAGAGGTCTCCGAAACCAGAGCAATCCTGTCGCCTTTCGCGATGCCGTGCCGGACAAGCCAGGCCGCGAAAAAGCGGGCCTGTTCGCTTACTTCCAGAAAGGATAGAAAACTCCAGCCAGAAACCGTTCTGTGGCCAAGCCAGGGCCTGTTGGAAAATTTCCTGACAGCTTCGGTTAAAGCGGAAGCAATGGTTAGCCGCGGGGTCATGGGAATACTTATTTTTTATGACTGCCGGGGTTGCGGGCTGGACGATTCCGCTGGCGCCCGCGCAAGGGATTGGTCGCGAAATTGCATACGCAATTTCGCTGCTCACCCATGCATCCTGGATAGTAGCGGAAAGCCCACAGGAATTGCGTGAGCAATTCCGAGGACTTGGAGCGGATAGCCCGGTTTCCGGCGCTTCGCGCCGGAAAGGCGCCCGAATTCCCGCGTGGCGGAATAAGCCTGATAGTCATATTTATTTTTTAAAGGCCTTCACTACCTGTATGCACTTTTCACCGAGAAAAAGCGCGTCCGTTCCTACGGTAATATACTGGAAGCCCTGCCGCACGAACTCTTTTGCGGCTTCCCCTGATCCGGCAAAGATCCCCGCGGCTTTGCCATATTTTTTCGTGGTGTCGACAACTTTCCGCGCGGCTTCCTGAATCCGCGGATGGTTTACCTGTCCGGTTATGCCCATCGACTGGGACATATCATAGGGCCCCAGAAAAATGACATCAATTTCCGGCGTCTGGCAAATGGTTTCAAGATTTTCAAGACAGGCGGTGTTTTCGCAGTGGGTTATTATCATTACCTGCTGGTTTTCGTGATCAAAATATTTTGAGAGATCGGCTAGTCCGAAATCGGCGCTACGGGGAAACGCGACGCCCCGTAGACCGGCGGGCTTGTACTTCGCACGGTTTACAATGGCTGCGGCTGTCGCGGCGTCATTTACCTGGGGAACCTGTATGCCGTGAGCGCCTACATCAAGGACGTGGAGAATCGTACTTTCACAGGCGTCAGGAACCCGCACAATGGGAGTAATTCCCCGCAGCTCCGCGGCGCGGATCAGGTTCTGGGATGTCGCGTGTGTCAGGGGCCCGTGCTCGTTGTCCAGAACGACAAAATCAAAACCCGCAAGAGCGATTATTTCCACAACATCGGGAATTTCCCAGTTTACGAATGTCCCCAGCGCCGCCCCGCCGCGGGCAAGAGTTTCCTTGAGTCTGTTGTGTATCATATTCAATTCCTCCTGTCTTTTTTCAGATTTTTTTCAGATAGGCGCGAACCGCCTCCATCGCCCACAGGTGATCCTCTTCCTCGCTCATACCGGAAACGGCAAGAGCCCCGATAACGCCTGTGTTGTGCAGCGTAAGAGGGAAACCCCCTCCCTGAATACAGTACTCATGCTCGCTGACGTGATATCTTTCGTCCAGCGTCATGCCGAGGTTTTTCAGGTACATGCCCACATAATAGGAACTTTTGTAAAAGCGGCAGACCGCGGCGCACTTGCGCCGTACCCACTCGTCGTTGTCCGGGCGCAAACCGTCGAAGGCATAGTGGAACAATACCTGGTTGTTCCTGACTATATGAATGACGATTTTCCTTTTCCCGGCAGCAGCCCGCTCCTTCAGGGAAACGCCGATTTCCCATGCCATGTCCGAGGAAAACGATTCAAACAGCAGCGTCTGGTGTTCGTTTTCCAACTCGTTTAAAAGTTCCGTGAGTTTTGTCGTGTCTTCCATAATGCCACATTATACACCATAAGCGGGGAGAATGTAAGGGGCGGCCTTGCCTCACGAAAAATGTTACCGAAAAATGTCCATGCCTCAGATTGAAAATGTTACCCAAATTATAATAAGGACGCGCAGCGGAGGGCGTCCGAATGGGGTTAAACATGAAAGAAAGACAGGCAGTAACACGGTAATATAAAACCCGGTATCACAAAGCGGCAAAAAAAGAGAACTCAGCTTTGCTCACCGAATTCACCCGGCTCACCGGGTATCACCGCAAATCCGCCATCCGGCTGCTGGGCGCCAGCCCGGTCAGGCAGGTCATGGTGTACGGCAGGGGGAAGGGGCAGAGCCTCACCAAACCCCTTCCGTCCCTCAAAAGCCGTATCCCCATACGCACCTTCTACACCAGCGGGGAGCGCAAAACACCCGGATTCTGGCAAACAGGCACGGTTCACCACTGAGGACAGGCCACACAGGGCCGGTATGTGCATACTTTGAGCGCAACTGACGTGTTTTCCGGCTGGGTTGAACTGCGCTCCCTGCTCAATAATGCTCATTCGTGGGCATTCGGGGCCCTGACGGACATCAAAGCCGCCATCCCTTTTCCCGTACTGGAATTCCACAGCGACAACGGTTCGGAGTTTATCAACAACGCCACCGAACTCTGGTGCGCACAGGAAAACCTCTCCTTCACCCGCAGCCGGGATCACAAGAAAAATGACAACTGTTTCGTCGAACAAAAAAACGGCGCGGTTGTCCGCACCTATGCCGGGTACGAGTGGCTTGAGGGTTTTGAGGAACAGGCACTGCTGGCTGACGTGTACACTCACCTGGTTCTCCTGCTCAATTTCTTCATGCCCACCCAAAAACTCAAAAGCAAAACACGGGCGGGATCAAAAGAGATCAGGGTTTACGACGAACCGCGAAGCCCTTTCCAGCGTCTTATCGAATGCGCCGAACTGCCGCAGGAGTGCAGGGATACCCTGGAGGCCCGGTGCGCCCTTTACAATCCGGCGGGACCTCAGCAGAATGTCAATACGGCTGTCCTGCGTCTGCGCCGGAGGCTTGCCC
>JAISAF010000365.1 GCA_031266855.1 Spirochaetales bacterium | reverse complement strand
ACAGCCTTGTGGAAGAGGCCGGTATCGTCCGGGGAAAAATCCGCCGGGAGGACACCCGTCTGACAGGCGACGATGCCCTGGGCGCCCTGCGCAACAGGCAGGAACGGATCGCCGCGCTGTGCCAGTGGATGCGCGGCCGGCAGAATACCCCCCGTTTCAGGAATCCGGCGGAGTTTGGGATATACTGGCAGCCCGTCCTTTTTCCTGAAATGCTGTCCGCAAGCAAGCGCCCCCCGGCCTGGACGGAACAGGGCGCGAAGTGGACCCGGGGCGAGGATATTTTCTGGAACGAGTCCTATACGCGGGCCGTATTTCCTGAGGATTTATGGAAAATCCGGGATTCCGGCACGCTTCTGCGGGACTGGGAGGAAGCGGCCGGCTGGATATATTTTATGTATGAATGGGAGGATATTTTTTCCGCTTTATCAAATGAAATGAATCTAGTATTGTATAACAATTGAAACTCCGCCTAATTTGTATGAGTGGATGTATGGGTAACGGCGGGTGTAAGGGGGCTGGTTCAAAAGCTGTAAGCGTGGACGCTTGCTTCTAACACGGCGTAGGCAGAGCCTACGCCGAGCGGGGTATGGATAAGGTTAGGTGTAAGCGTAGACGCGGGAGAAAGAAAAAACCGCGAAGCCGAATAAAGGAAGGTTCAAATATGAAATGTAAAAGGTTAAAACATTTTACAGACGTTTTTTGTGAAATGTTTACAGGTTGGAGGTTAAGTAGTGATGACATAAATACATTATTTTTGTATATTGGAGAATTAAAAATGGATTTATTAAATAAGAAAATATATTTTAATTATAATGAAATAAATATAAGCTTATACATTTTCGATGAAATAAGAGCATGGTTCATACGTAATATGGAAAAAGAAAACATTGATATAAATAATATTTTGGAAGCATATATTAAAATAAATAATAATATTTTTGAAGAACCTGTAAATAAAAAAAGCAGGACAAAAAGAAAGGTAAATTTGGATATAAATATTATTGGGTATATAAAAACAGATGAAAAAGAATATATAACTGATAAAAATAAAATGGAGAAGTATCACTATGTACAAATAAGATAAATTTAGACATGAACTGTCTAACAGGCTGTTGAAAAAGTCTATTCCAGGGAATTTTCGGTGTTCTTCGCCAAAACACAAGTTATGTAATTCTTTATCCAGTAAAGAATTGTTAAACAAGGTCGTAAAGAAAATCGCCAAACCGTCCTGGTAAAAAACATCGAAACTGATTATTTCAACAGCCTGCTAAAATAAAGGAAGGTTAAAATTTGAAAAACAGCTTAAAAAAGGCTTGACTGAATAAGTATAAGAAGTTTTTGTTTTCTATTTTTTTGACTTTCTTTTTTTGCTTCTTCGGCCTTGCCAGTTTTCGACTTTGTGGTTAGAAATCTTCGAACCATGTTATGCGCACGGTTTGATGTTAGTGCATGGGCTGACGGTAACGACAAGCTGTCGCCGCGTGAGGGATCGAAGCGGAAAGCCCGCAGGATTTGCATAAGCAAATCCGAGGACTTGCAGCGCAGAGCCCGGCCCCGCCGGAGGCGGGGGCACGCCCAAAAAAAAAAATTGTTAGCCGCTACAGGCTAATTGAAGGAGTATAGTAATTTATGGGAAACGGAACTGAAACATTTTCTTTGCTGGAATTTTTTCAAATGGGCGGTATCTTTATGTGGCCGCTTCTGCTTTTTTCCGTGGCGACAGTCGCCATTGCGGCCGAGAGGGCTATTTATCTTATGTACCACAATCTGCGGCTTGACGATTTGCGGGAGGCGGTGCATGGATACATCGCGAACAAAGATTTGGCTGGAGCGCGGGAATACCTGAGCGCCCGTACCAAACGGAGGATAGGCGCGAGGATTCTTCTTACGCTGATAGACCGCTCCTCCCTTTCGGAACACCGCATGGAAAAAGCGGTGGAGGCCCAGGCCGGGAGCTGTATTGGAAGTCTTGAAAACGGTTTTAATTTTCTTACGACCCTCGGCGCGGTTTCGCCCCTGACAGGATTTCTGGGAACGGTATCCGGCATGATCGGGGCGTTTAAGTCCATCGCGGAGGCAACCGAGGTCAACGCCCAAATCGTCGCCAACGGCATTTACGAGGCCCTCATCACAACGGTTTTCGGCCTTGTCATCGCCCTTATCGCGGTAACGGCGCATTCGATTCTAACCCACATTGTAGACAAGTTTGCCGGGGAAGTGGAAAAAACCTGCTCGGATCTTATTACCGAGCTTGCCGTAACGGATAATTCCAGAGACGGGGCGCAATGAAACTTACAAGGCGAAAGCGGCGCGAATACGGTGACTCCGCCGCGTTAAGCGATCTGGCCTTTTTACTGATAATTTATTTTATCGTGATTGCCGGATTCAACATCAATAAGGGTTTCCTGATGAATCTGCCCGCAAAGGATTCCACCCGGCTTGTTTTGAAGGATGACCTCCTGCGGTTTGAACTGGATTCCGCGGGAGCGCTTTTCCATCAGGGCAGTGCCGTGGATATGGATACAGCCGAAACGGAAATCAGAAACCTCGCGGCCTCCCACCCGAATCTCGCCGTGGTTCTGGGCGTCAATCCCGAAACGCCCTGGCAGAAGGTTGTCAGCTTTATCGCTCTTGCCCAAAGGCTGGAAGTGGAATCTTTTTCTTTTACGATGACGGATGGCTTTACGATGACAGACGGCCCGGCAGGAGGCGGCAGGTAAATGAAAATTACGCGAAACCGGCAGAATTTTGTCGTTCCCATGAACGCGATGTCCGACGTGGCGTTCCTTCTCCTTATCTTCATCATGCTGGTAGCCCTTATCAACTACCGCCGCGAAGTCAAAATCGACTACCCCGAAGCCCATGACGCGAAAAAAACCAGCGCGGAAAAAAACATGGAAATCTGGGTCGACTCCGCCGGCCTCACATATCTGGACGGTTTGCCCGCCTCCCTCGAAGCAATAGAAGAAGCCGTTACCGATGCCTACCGGAACGCTCCGGGTACGCGGGTACACCTTATCGCGGACAGGAATACGGCTTTCCGGCGTGTCAATGAAGTGCTTTCCGTACTCCAGCTTCTGGAGTACCGTGTAGTAAGTTTTGTGGTAAAAGATGAATAAACTGAACCTGACACGGGCCGCCATTTTTTGCGCGGTGGCCCTCCTTCATGCGGGCCTTCTTGTATTTATGGTTGTTCGGATGGATAGCCCGCCCCTCGTATCCGACACGCCGCTTGCGGTGCTGAAGCTGGCGGATGTGCGTGAAGCCCCGCCGCCGCCCCCCCCGCCGGACAAGCCGCCCGTATTTCAGCAAAGTCCCGAAAGCGTCGCGGAAAAAATGATAGAAACCGAAACGCCACCTCCCCCGCCGGAATACGCGCCCGCCCCGCAGGTACCACAGTCCGCTACGGCGGAAACCTATCTGCCCATGCACAGAATCTCCGTCGGGCCGTCTTTTGACGAAGCGGAATTCCTGCGGACCGTCGTGTATCCCCCCATTGCCCTGCGCTCAGGACTCGAAGGCATGGTGTACCTGGAAGTCTTTATCGACAGCCGCGGAAATGTCCAGCGCGTAGACATCCTAAAAGAAAATCCCGAAAACTACGGTTTTGGAGAAGCCGCCGCCAGAGCCCTGCGCAAACAGAACTTCACTCCCGCCCGCGCCAATGGCGTCGCCGTAGCCGTGCGCTACCGCTATCCTGTGCGATTCAAACAGAAAGGATAAAAACAAAAGAAAGGGCGTATCCCCGCCCTTGGCGGGGCCGGGCTCTACGTTCCAAGTCCTCGGAATTGCCCATGCAATTCCTGTGGGCTTTCCACTTCGATCCCTTACGCGCGCACCAGCGGCAATTCCGCGGCCTGGTTCTGCACGGCGTAGGCTCTGCCTACGCCGTGTTAGACGCAAGCGTCCACGCTTGCAGCCTTAAAACCAGCCCCCGGAATTGCCTCACGGCAATTCCGGGGCCTTTTTTTGTGCTGCCGCTACTTGACGCTTTTATTCCCGTGTGCTATAAATTGGCATAGTCTTGTAAAAAGGGGGACGCGGTGAACAGGCGGATTGTGCCAGAAAACGGCAAACAATTTTCCCAATATCTATGTATTTCGCATAACACGCGCGTAACTCCCTGCGTTATGCGCAATTTTACCCCCCCCCCCCCCTAACAAATGTAAAGTAGTTTTTAAAAACGCGGAATTCCCGCGCCATATTTTCCCCATAATCATTTTCAATCTCTCTGAAGAAACATTTACCGCTAAGTCAAATAA
>JAISAF010000409.1 GCA_031266855.1 Spirochaetales bacterium | reverse complement strand
GCGCGCTTACGGTTTTTCCAGATAGTGAACAGGCTCCCAGGACGGACTGCCGGAGATGCGGGACGGGGGCGTTGCGGGGGTGTCCCCCGCAGAGGGGGCTGGTCGCGATTTTGCTTTCGCCAAATCGCTGCTCGCCCCTGCGGCCTGGGTAGGCCGGGACCGTGGCCCGGCCGCAGGGGGAGACTTCCCCCTCAAAAATATGATGGAAAATTGTCTGGGGCTTCATACGCCGACTCCGATATAGGTGAGGCCGGATTTTTCCACGAATTCTTTTTTGTAGATGTTCCGCAAATCGAAGAAGAGGCCGCTTTTGAGTTCAGTTTTGACGCGCGCGAGGTCAAGGTTGCGGAACTGGTTCCATTCTGTCAGGATGAGGAGCGCGTCGGCGCCCTGGATGGCGTGGTATTCGTCGCTGCATAGGGTAATGCTGCCGGCAATGTCTTTGAGCCGCCATTGCGCTTCGTCCATCGCGGCGGGGTCATATACGCGGAAACGTGCGCCGTGGCGGGCGAGTTCCGTTAGGATTGTCAGGGCGGGAGCTTCGCGCATGTCGTCGGTATTTGGTTTAAAGGCGAGTCCTAAAACCGCCAGGGTTTTGTTTTGGAGGCTGCCCAGGCGGGTGGAAATTTTTTCCGCCATGAGGAGTTTCTGCCGTTCGTTGGCGGCAATGGCGCTTTCGACAATGGAGAGGGAGACTTCCGCTTTCCGGGCCAGATCCGCGAGCGCGCGGGTGTCCTTGGGGAAGCAGCTTCCTCCGTATCCGGGGCCCGCGTGGAGAAACTTCGGGCCGATGCGTCCGTCCTTTCCCATAGCCCTGGCGACATCCTGGACATTGGCGCCTAGTTTTTCGCAGAGGTTGGCGATTTCGTTGATGAATGTGATTTTGACGGCCAGAAAGGAGTTGGAGGCATACTTGATCATTTCCGCGGTTTCGATGCCTGTTTCCACAAAGGGCGTGTCGTTCAGATACAGGACTCTGTATACCTGTTTCATCATTTCCAGGGCCCGTGGGGAATCATAGCCGATTACGATTCTGTCGGGGTGGGTAAAGTCATATACCGCGGATCCTTCGCGGAGAAACTCCGGGTTGGAAACAATGTCGAATTCGCGGTTTTCTTCGTGGTTTACGTTCCGGCTGTTTTTTTTCAGTTCGTCCTGTATCCACTTTTTTACCTGCGCTCCCGTGCCTACGGGAACCGTGCTTTTATTAACGATGACCCTGTAGGTGTCGTCGTGGAGGGAGCGGGCAATCGTCCGGGCCGCGGCTTCGACATATTTCAGATCGGCGCTGCCGTCCGCGGCGGGAGGGGTTCCGACGGCAATGAAAATGACGGAGGCTTCCCGTACCGCGGCTTCCACATCGCTTGTAAACGAAAGCCGTTTGTAATAGGCGTTGCGTTCAACAATTACGTCCAGCCCGGGTTCGTAGATAGGGATTTCACCCTTGCGCAGTTTTTCAATTTTCACGGGATCGATGTCGGCGCATACGACATGAAGCCCGAAGTCGGACAGGCAGGCGCCTGTTACAAGTCCCACATAGCCGGTTCCGATGACCGCGATGGAATGCATCCCTGCGGACTGTATCGCGGACGGCATTTTCGTGTTATCTTTTGTGTTGTCTTCCGTGTTATCCATAAAACTTCCTGTACCATCTGACAAAATTCCCTATGCCGGTTTTTATATCTATCCGGGGTTTATACCCGAAATCCTTTTCCAGATCGCGGGTATCCGCCCAGGTTGTATGCACGTCGCCCGCGGGCATAGGTTTAAGGATTTTTTGCGCTGTCTTTCCTGTTTCAGTTTCGACGGCTTCTACTAAATCCATAAGCCCCACAGGGCTTCCCCTGCCAATATTATACACCTTCCAGGGAGCGGAGGACGAGGCGGGATCCGGATTTTCCGCTTCCCATCCAGGTTCCGCCTGTGCGGGTTTGTCGATAACCCGGATTATGCCCTCGACGATATCGTCGATATAAGTAAAATCACGTTTCATGTTACCAAAATTGTTAATGGTAATGGGCCGGTCTTCCAGTACGGCTTTTGTAAAAAGAAAATACGCCATATCCGGCCTGCCCCAGGGGCCGTACACAGTAAAAAAACGCAAACCCGTCGCGGGAATTCCATAAAGATGGCTGTAGGCGTGAGCCATAAGTTCATTCGCTTTTTTGCTCGCCGCGTACAGGCTTACCGGATGGTCAACAGGATCCCCCGTGGAAAAAGGCTGTCTCGTATTCAGCCCGTACACGCTGGAGCTTGAAGCATAACACAGATTCATAATCCCGTTCCGTCGTACCGCCTCCAGAATATTGAGAAATCCGGCAAGATTCGCCTCCACGTAGGCACGGGGATTTGTCAGGCTGTAGCGCACACCCGCCTGGGCGGCGAGATGGCAAACCGCGGAAAACTTTTCCCGCTCAAAAAGCCTGTCAAGTTCTTCATGGTCTTCAATATTCAGCCGCACAAAACGGTAATTCGCGCACGTCCGGCTCTCTACGATTTTTCCGAATTCTTCAGCGCCGCCGCCGATTCCCGCTTCCGCCAGACGCGCGTATTTCAACGCGGGATCATAATAATCGTTCACGCAGTCAAGCCCGACAACTTCCTCTCCCCTGCGCGCCAGCCAGGAGGCAGCATAAAAACCAATAAAACCGGCTGCCCCTGTCACCAGGATTTTCATACACAATCTCCTCTTTTCATTCCGGAAAACGGCTGTCTTCGGGCGCCTTTTTTTGCCCGCCAAAGGCCGGGCAAAAAAACCGGGCTTTCCGCTCCAAGTTCTCGGATTTGCCCATGCAAATCCTGCGGGCTTTCCGCTGCAATCCCTGGCGCGCGCACCAGCGATCGAGTGGCAGCTAATTGCCATGCCCAGGTAAACGCACGCGGAAGCGTGTTTTGCCATAACAGGCTTAACCGGGCAAGAGGCCCAAAAAAACTCCTGGCGTATACACAGGTTAAAGGGCCGAGGCAATTAGCTGCGCGTAACCAGACGGTCGCAATTTTGCCCCAGCAAAACTGCGTGGTCTGCCACCAGGCACAGCGCATAACGCGCTGTGCACGTCTTTATCACCAACCGGCTCACCACCACTACGCTAACAATAAACTATCACGCTTGCGGATTTAGACCTATGCCGTAAAGTCCCCGTAAAATTACGCAGCAATTTTGCGCAGTCATTCCGCACAACCGCCCCGTACACCACTGTCAACAAGTTAAGGACCATTGCCAGCCCGTGGGGCGCCAGGGGCTGGTCGAAAAATTGCATACGCAATTTTTCTGCTCGCCCATGCATCCGGGATTGTAGCGGAAATCCTTTTTTGCCGCTTGCGGCAAAAAAGATTGAAGCGTAAAGCCCGGTTTTTGGCGCGGAAGCGCCAAAAAGGCGCACATATTTTCTTAACTTGTTGACAGTGCCCCGTGCACAGTTGGTAACAGGCGCTTTTTCCGTGGAATCCCCCTCGCATTTTTTTGTAATGGTAAATTGCCGTCTCTATTGATAAAGTACCGGAAAAATCTTACTTTGCATATATGCATATAGCCTTTATTGTTACCAGGGCGGATTCCATTGGCGGCGCGCAGATTCATGTACGGGATCTGGCGTTCCGGCTTACCGCCTGCCATCACCGGGTTACGGTTCTCGCTGGCTGCGGGGGGGAACTGGAGCGTATGCTTGCGGAAAAAAACATTTCCTTTTTTGTTATAAAAAATCTGGTGCGGCCTATAAAACCGCTGAAAGACTTTCTGGCTATTCTGGGAACCCGCCGCCTTTTAAAAAAAATAAAACCAGATATAGTTTCCACGCATACGGCGAAGGCTGGTATGGTTGGCCGCGTCGCCGCATGGAGCGCCGGTATCCCTTCAATTTTTACGGCGCACGGCTGGCAGTTTGCCGAAGGCATTTCCGGCGTCCAGCGTTTTTTCGTTGAAAATATCGAACGGCTTACTTCGCGGATGTGCAAAAAAATCATCACCGTATCGGAGTTTGACCGGCTCCTCGCCCTGCGGCGCAAAGTCGTCAGGGCGGAAAAACT
>JAISAF010000297.1 GCA_031266855.1 Spirochaetales bacterium | reverse complement strand
CTGTGGCCTGTCCGCAGTGGTGAACCGTGTCAATCTGCCAGAAACCGGGTGTTTTGCGCTCCCCGCTGGTGCAGGAGGTACGGATGGGGATACGGCGTTTGAGGGAGGGAAGGGGTTTGGTGAGGCTCTGCCCCTTCACCCTGCCGTACACCATGACCTGCCTGGCCGGGCTGCCGCCCGGCAGCCGGCAGCCGGATGGCGGATTTGCGGTGATACCCGGTGAGCCGGGTGAATTCGGTGAGCAAAGCTGAGTTCTCTTTTTTTGCCGCTTTGTGATACCTGGTTTTATATTACCGTGTTACTGCCTGTCTTTCTTTCACGTTTAACCCCATTCGGACGCTCTCCGCTTGTGCGTCCTTATTATATAATTTGGGTAACATTTTCAATTTGAGGCATTGGTGGTTTTCGGTAACATTTTTCGTGAGGCAAGGCGGCTCGTTGAATTTCAATCCTCACTTGCGTTACAATAAACGGAATATGATGTTGCGATCCCTTCCCCGGACAATCGGCATTATTGGCGGCGGGCAGCTTGGCCGGATGATGATTTACCGCGCGAAGAAACTTGGTTTCCGTTTTGCCGTTCTCGATGAGGAGGGCGCTCCGGCGGAAAGCCTTGCGGATGTTTTTATAAGGGGCAGCCTGAAAGACGCTCTCTCTCTTCGGCGGCTCGCGCGGGCGGCGGACGTACTTACTTACGAAATTGAACATATTAATACCGCGGCTTTGGAGGAACTACAGGAAGCGGGGACGCTGGTATTTCCTTCGCCCGCCTCCTTAAAAATTATTCAGGACAAGCTGCTGCAAAAACAGCTTTTTGTAAAAAACGGTATTCCAACCGCGGCCTTTTTTACGGAAGAGAGCATTTCCGCCGGGGGCCTGGCGAAAGGGAAATTCCCTCTTGTGCAGAAGGCGCGGCGGGAGGGCTATGACGGGCGGGGCGTCCGTATTCTGCGCAGCGCCGCCGATACCCCGCTTCCGGCGGCTTCGTTTTTTGAGGAACTTGTGGACATTGACAGGGAACTCGCGGTTATGGCGGCCAGGGCCCGTGATGGTTCTGTGGCTGTTTACCCCGTGGTCGAGGTAACATTCAACGCCGAACACAATATCTGCGATACCGTTATCGCCCCGGCCCGTATAGACGAAAAAACCGCTGCCCGGGCGCGCCGCATTGCCCTTGATGTGGTGGCGGCCCTGGATGGAGTGGGCGTCTTTGGGGTAGAGCTTTTTCTGGACAAACAGGGCCGCGTCCTGGTAAACGAAGTCGCGCCGCGGCCCCACAATTCAGGGCATTACACAATGGAGGCATGCCTTACCTGCCAGTTTGAACAGCATGTCAGGGCCGTGGCGGGGCTACCCCTGGGGGACGCCGCCCTTCTGCGTCCTGCCGTTATGCGAAACCTTCTGGGCCAGCCCGGCAGCGCGGGGCAGCCGGTTATTGAAGGGCTGTATGAAGCGCTGGGTGTTCCCGGCCTTTCCCTCCATTTATATGGAAAGGCCGAAACGCGGCCTTTTCGTAAGATGGGCCATTTCACGGTAAGCGCCGCGACAGTGGAGGAGGCGCTGGAGAAGGCGGAATCCCTGCGTCCCATACTGAAAATAAAAGGAATTCCCGAATGCGCTGGCATCCGGGCAGGAGAAATTGTATGAAAAAGCCTCTTGTTGGAATTATCATGGGCAGCGATTCGGATCTTCCCGTTATGAAAGACGCGGCCGAACTTCTGAACGAAGCGGGTATCGCCTATGAGCTGACCATCGTCTCCGCGCACAGGACGCCGCGCCGTCTTGTGCGGTACGCGGAAACGGCGGCGAAACGGGGACTCAAAGTCATTATTGCCGGCGCGGGAGGCGCCGCCCATCTTCCGGGAATGACGGCCTCGCTTACCAGCCTTCCCGTTATAGGCGTGCCGATTAAAACCGCGGCCTTTTCCGGCCTCGACTCCATGCTGTCAATTATACAAATGCCCGGCGGCATTCCCGTGGCCACAGTCGCCGTGAACGGGGCAAAGAACGCCGGACTGCTGGCTCTGCGTATCATTGCCCTGTTCAGGGAACCGGCGGCCTACTGGCTGGAACGTTACAGCAAAACCCTGGAAGCGGAGGTCGAAAGCAAGGCGGAAAAACTTGAAAAAGAAGGATTTCTTGGATTTCTTAAGATATGAACCTGCGCATATACGGATTCATGCGCTATACTTAGAGTAAGCGATTATGACGAAGAAGACACAACTCAAAAAAAGAGTTGAGGATTTTATCCTCAGCCAAAGTACGGATTTTCGTTTTGCGGATATTGCGGAAAACCCCGCCGTTTCCTCCGCGGGCGGCTTTTCCGAGAAAGCCCTGCTGGACATTCTGGAAACAAACGGCCTGGTCTTTTCAAAGGATTTCAACGTCTTTAAACCCCGGCATCTTTTTTTTCAAAACGCCCGCTTTATTGTTTCCCCTACCGAGGAGGAAGTAAAAAACCGCTTTCTTATACCCGGTCACAGGTTTATCCCCTTCTGTTCCTCCACGACGCAGCCCTGGAAGTGCATCCTTTTAACTTCCTCTTCCGGGGAAGGTGAAGGGAATCCGCTAGCGAAAAAAACCATTCAAAAAAAACTCTCGTCGCTGGATATTTACTATGTGCTGTTCGGGCAGGAAAATTTTTCCTATAGCCTTATACAGGACCAGCCTTCAAATGAGCAAATATTCAGGAATGATTCACCCGGGCTGGAACACATGAACGTTACCATAACGGCATTTGATTTTACCGCCCTTTTCAAGGAATGGAACTTCAGTTTCGGCGACGGGCTTCTCTTACAGGTAAAAGACTGGACGCGCGGCATATTTTCCATGGAATATCTTCCTCTCAGGCGCCGCCACGAACTTATGAAAACATCAGCGGACTGGATAGCGAAACTGGAAAAGGGCTTCCTCAAGAGCTTCGACGACCTTGGGCTTGCGTTTTCTCTTGAAGAACAGGTCGCCTACGCCTATTACTACGCGGGCGCCTCTGTTCTCAAGGAGCCACCCCTGCACCTGGGGGGCTTTATCGATTCATCTCCACGGGTAAATTTTGTCGCGTTTGGAATGGAAACCCGGCTGTGGCGCGAAACCCGGATCGAGGTTTCCGACCTGGGCTACCCCGGTCAGGCAGCGCCCACCGGAGCCACAGGAAGCCTCGATGCCATCTTCGAGGACCTGGGCGTCGCGCTGACGGAAACGGAAGTGCAGGCCTATATGCGGGACGAGCTTTTCCAGCGCAGGGAAAATCCCGACGCCGTTCTGGAACGCATCTTCGCGGACAGATTCATTCCATTCTTTTCAGAAGAACAAATGAACGACTTTGTGCGCTACTTCAAAAAACTCTGGAACAGAGTAAAACGGAACTACAATTATTTCGCCGATCAGCTCGCCGGTAAAGCGCGGAGCAGTATCCTCCTTATCCTCGATAACCACTATACATGGATGAAGAACCTTGAAATCCGCGAAATGCGGGACAGCGATCTGCCCGCGCAGGAAATAAGCTCCCTCAGCCAGGTCACGGAATTTCTTCTGGAAAACCTCGACCTTCTGAACCGGAAAAGCGCCGGCAGGGAGGAGGAAATCAGGAAAAGCATAGACCTGCTTCCCCAGGTCGAGGAATTTCTGGATGATCTGCATCAGGAAATAACGGAAAAACTGGAAGAACTCCCGCAGCGCAATGACGCCTCCACCCCCGAAGAAAGGAGGCAGGGCCTGTATCTGGTAAAACCCGATTCCCCCGGCAAAGTCCCCGCGGACACCGGCAGCCTTCCGGGTTCCGCCTATATCCTGCGCATAACCCTTCTCGATATTAAACCGGCGATATGGCGGGACTTTCAGATTCCCGGCCAGCTTTCCCTTGCCGCCCTGCATACCGTCATCCAGGATGTTATGGGCTGGGAGGATTATCACGCGCATTCCTTTCAAGTAGGAGGAAAACTCTACGGCCCGATACTGGAAGAATCTTTCGGCCTGGGGCTTGACCAGATTAATGAAGCGGATGTTACTGTCGGGGAACTGGGACTCAAGGAAAAACAGAAATTCCAGTACACCTACGATTTTGGCGACAACTGGCTCCACCAAATCACGGTAATGAAGATTCTCCCCACGACCGCCGCTGTCCTGTGCCTTGGAGGAAAACGCGCCTGCCCGCCGGAAGACTGTGGCGGCATCCCCGGTTACGAAGACATTCTGGAAGCTCTCGCGTCCTCCAACAAGAAGAAAAATCGCGAACTTTTAAGCTGGCTTGGCGAATACGATCCCGAAGCCTTTGATATTGACGCCATTAACGAAATCCTCGAAGGCCATACCTGATTTGAACGGCCCGGATTTTGGGCGCATTTTTTTGCCCGCAGCCGGGCAAAAAAACCGGGCTTTCCGCTCCAAGTCCTCGGAAGCGCCTATGCGCTTCCTGTGGGCTTTCCGCTGCAATCCCTTGCGCGCGCACCAGCGGCTAACACATGCCTTCTAAATCAAAATTTTAACCGCAAAGTCGAAAAAGTAGAATAAGTTTTTGCCCGCTCCGCTCGGCGCAGACTCTGCCTGCGCCGGATTAGAAGCAAGCGTCCACGCTTGCGGCTTTGCAACCCGTCTTTTGGAGCACGTATCAATCAGGACTGCCAACGGCAGCTCAGAACCAGTTCCCGGAATTGCCT
>JAISAF010000261.1 GCA_031266855.1 Spirochaetales bacterium | reverse complement strand
CGAATCGCGGAAACAGCGGGGGAAGAGGCGGGAAGGAAAATTACTTCGGCGACCTTCCATTCCTTTTGCGCTGCGGTTTTACGGAAATATTCAGGACAGGCCGGTATCCCGGAGGATTTCCGTGTTCTTGACGAGGAAGAACAGCGCGGAATTCTGGAGGAAGTCCTGCGGGAAACAGCGGGCGGGAAAAGAGGGCCGCGCCTGAGGGCGGCCGCTTCCTACATTGAAGAGCGCAAACGCTTTCTTCTGCTGCCGGGGCAGACCTCGCCGGGATTCAGCGCGGCGGGGCTTGAACTGTTTGCCGGGGAAGCTGCGGCGCTGCGCGCGGACCCTCTTCTGGAAGCGGTATATGCCGGATACCGCAACCGCCTGAAAGCGCTGGGCGTTCTGGATTTTGACGACCTTATCGCCGGCGCGCTGCGCCTGATTGCCCGCCGGGACAGCGTTCCCGCGCCGGGGCCATACAGCCATATCTTTGTAGACGAATACCAGGATGTCAACTTCGCCCAGTATGTTTTGATTCGCGCTCTTGTTCCTTCAAAAACGCCCGCGATGTCCGAAGCGTCTGCGGCATCTATGGCGTCCACGGTGTCCGGGGTGTCCCCAGTGTCTGCGGGGGCAGGGTCCACGGGAGAAGGGGCTACAGGAGAAGGGCCGCGGCTTTGTGTTATCGGCGACCCCGACCAGGCAATCTACGGTTTCCGGGGCGCTGACCCGCGCTATATCGACCGTTTCCGCGAAGACTATCCCGGCGCGGCCGTCTATCATTTAACAAAGAGCTTCCGTTGCGCCGCGCCGATACTATCCGCGGCGGACAGTTTGAGCGGCAGACGGCTCGAAGGCAAAGCGGCGCCGGCGCGCATAGTACGCTGCCAGTATCCCACGGAAAAGGCGGAAGCCGAAGGCATCGCGCGCCGCATTTCACGGCTTATCGGCGGCTCCGCGTTCTTCGCCCTCGACTCTGGAATCGTGGACAGCACAGAAGAAGGCGGCCTTCAAAGTTTTGGAGACTGCGCCATTCTGCTGCGGGCATCGGCAATGGCAGCCCCTATCGAAAAAGCCCTGAAGGATCACGGCATCCCTTTCCATCTGATAGGTGAAAAACCCTGGCGCGAGGAGCTGCACATATATGTGGAAGCAGTCAATATACTCACTATACACGCCTCAAAAGGTCTTGAATTCGACCACGTATTTATCGCCGGTCTTGAAGAGGGGCTTCTCCCTTTCACCCTCTACGACGGGGATTCCTCCCCGGACAGCATTGCGACTAACACAAAAATTGAAGAAGAAAAACGCCTTCTCTACGTCGCCATGACCCGCGCGCGGACCGGCCTCTATCTGTCCCACGCCCGTTCGCGGATGTTTCAGGGAAGAAAACTCGATTACGGCCCCAGCCGCTTTCTACGCCATCTTGAACCCCACGTGCCCGCGGAAACGGAAACTCTCCCACCACGAAAAAAGGATCCGCAGCTACGGCTGTTTTGAAAAAGCGCACAGGAATTCATATCTTCGGGCGCGTTTTTTTGGACGCGCTACGCGCGCCCAAAAAAACCGGGCTTTCCGCTACAAGTCCTCGGAATTGCCCATGCAATTCCTGCGGGCTTTCCGCTGCAATCCCTCGCGCGCGCTCCAGCGGCTGACTGTAGCCGTAAAAGCAGTCCAGGTATGCGTAATTCCGTAACCCGGTTCCAAAGCCGCCGTTTACTGCCATTTCAGGATAGGGCGGAACGGGCTGTCTCCGCTCATTTTCCATACAGTGCTGAAATCCCAGCCGGGGGTTGTATATGTTGCCTCAAGCGCCAAATCGGAACTGGTTTTGTCTTCGCCGTTTACATCGGTGGCGCTGCCCGAAACCGTGTTGCTGTTGTTTACATACATATCACTGCGGGCGATGTTCTTATCCAGGGAATAATCAGAATCCGTCTCCCCCACAATGCGGTTAGTCCTCCCTGCATCACCAACAACCTTCCCGGACACCACGCAGGCGGTGATATTACCGAAGCAACTGCTGGTGCTCTCTACACGGGCGGATCCCGCTATGCCTCCCGCCTCTTTTTGGGAAGCGGAACCGGCGGCGCTGATATTTCCCGACGCGTAACAGCGCGCTATGGTGGTTGTGATATTGCTGTTAGAGGGCTCAATATTGCAATGACCTACGATACCGCCGGCATCGGCGGAGTCTCCTCCGCTGGCGGAAATATCTCCGGTGGAGTAACAGTCCGTAATCACAGTATTTTTATAGCTGGTTCCTGCTATGCCGCCGGCCCTGGCGTCGTCTGACGTGGAAGTCGCGCTTAGGAAGAGATTATAAATAATATTTACAATAATTTCTGAGGGGAAACCGTATAATTCCATTCCCCATGGAATTTATGCCGTTTGATGTTTATTGCATTATATTCTTCCTCATTCACTTTTATTCCGGTCCGGTATGTGGTGTTGTCCAAAATACATTCTACACTCAGTCCGGTATCTGTCCTGACCGCGCTTATCAGGTTTATGATTACCGCCGCACTTATTAGCGGTTTCCCGCGCCAATTCCTGCTGATAAAGGAAAACAGCCGGTGTTCGATCTTATTCCATGTGCTGGTCCCCGGCGGAAAGTGCATAACGGTTATTTCCTTGCCCGGCCTGTTTGCCAGTTCCTGGAGTTTCACCTTCCACAGATAGACCTTATATCCGTTGCTGCCGCCGCAATCAGCGGTAATAAGGAGCCGCTTTGTATCTTTATAATGCCTGTACCCTGCTAAATCCCACCATCTGTTAAGGCTTTCAACCGCAAACCCGGCTGTGTCGCTACTGAGACCGATATTCACAAATCCATGGTTGCGGAACACATCATACAACCCCATAGGGAACCGCCTTCTCCGGTTCCTTTACCAGAAAGTCATGATCATATACCAGTGTGGCTGCTCCTTTTTCATGGTATTCTTTCCCTTTGTTGTGAAAATCCCCTGTAAGCTCCTTCTTCTTCGCGTCTATGGACAGTACCGCCTCGCCGCGCTTTATACACCCTCTCACCTTTTTGTTGATATATTCAAACTGCGCGTCCCGGCCAGGATGGCTTTTGGTCGTTACCAATTCTTTCCGGTTCGCCTGCAGGCTATACCTTAAGCAGGGCGGCAATAGCCGTATCGCTTACAGAAAATCCTTTTCCCCTCAATGCCCGTTCAATATTCCGGGTGCTTCTGCTGGTATATTGTAATGGGTTTTCCGGATCTCCTTTAGTATATGGTTCAAGCAATTCCTTTAGTTCATGAATAATACCCGGGTAATGCTCTTTTATACTTTTCCTCCCCCCGCCGGGCCTGCGGCAGCGTGAATCTCCCGGCACAACCGTGCCGGTATCTTCCAATTCTTTTAACCCGCCGGTGATAGTTACACGGAAAACAGCGGATATCCTGCTTACATCGCTTATTCCGCCGAACCCCAGAGCCTTTGCCTCGCTGGCAGGAAACAGTCTTCGCTGCCGTTCATTCAACAGGGGGAGCATAGTTCTAATCCGCTGTTTTGTCGCTTCATTCATATCGCCAGTATAGCATGTCTTTGTTATTTCGTAAATATTATTTAAATTACAAAGAAGCGCAACAGGCTATGGTGGCGGAAAAGATGCTGGGGTCTATTAGTCAAAGTCCTTATGATATGGGAAGGATCGCTGTGGAGAAAACCTATGATTATATCATGAACGGTATAAAGCCTGAGTATATGATCTTGACGCCTACCACAATGATGTATAAAGAAGATGTGAAACCATAAAAAAGGACAGAATATTTTTGCGGCATTTACAGGCCGGTTTTAACTGGCCTGATTTTAATTCTTTGGGTGGAGAGAAAAAATGAACAAAAAGGTTTTTGTTCTCGCGGCTTTGTTTTTATTAATGATTTTGTTTGTATAAGGGAACGAAAAATGATCCTAAGACATTTGCACGCAGGCATTACCGTATCTAATTTAGAAAGAAGCATCGAATTTTACCGCGATATAGTGGGATTGACATTAATCCGGAGAGAACCGCCACGAGCTACCCGGGAGAGAAAGCTGGGAGTGCCCGGCGCCAAAGTGGAAATCGCGGTGATGCACTATGGAGAGCATCAGGATTCGGTAGAATTGATCAAATATCATTTGCCGGATTCGCCGAACAGTTACGGCGCGCCGGTTAACGCAATCGGTCAGATACATCTTACCTTTAAGGTGGACAACATAGCCGCGGAAATAAAACGCATGAAAGCCCTAGGCGTTGAATTTATCGGCGGAGATGATTACGGCGAGAACATGGAAGGCCCGCTGGCCGGATGGAAATGGATCTATTTTAAGGATCCCGACGGAACCAACCTTGAACTCATTGAGGGCAAATTAGAAGGTTTGGTATAACATTTTCTACTGCTTGCGGACTTTTTCCGCTCAAATCCGCAAGCGCCTATTTTTTTGAGAACTATTTATAGGAGAAAACTAAAATGCCGGAGAGAAGCGAAGATCGATGGATCAAAACAGATTATCCCGATATCATGTTTGAAAACACAAGTGTCGGACGCCTGAAAAAAGAAATCTGGGACGCCAGCGAAGGTCAGATTGATCAAATACTCGTGGATTATGGAATTCCGTCGCCCTCAGGGCTTGGGATTGCCGGAACGTATATACAGAACACGTCTCGGGCGAAAGTTGTAGAACGGCGCCGCAAAAACGATATTGTTCTTGTCCCCCTGGGCTGTACTGAAAACCACGGCATGCATTCCAACAGCGGTCTTGACACCTTTATGGTTTCGCAAATGCTTGAAGGAGTACGCCGTTACACCGCCAAGCGCGACTGTGAATGTACTCTGGCTTTTTCGCCCCTCAATTACGGTGGTCATCCGTACCACCATATTGGCATGCCAGGCACTATTAATATGCCCCAGGAAGTTGTCGTCGAAAACCTGATTTACGCAATGGCGGGCCTCTGGGACGACGGCTTCCGCAAAATCATTCTTGTAAACAACCATGGTCAGTCATGGATGATAGAAACGGCGATTCATGAATTCTTTAAAAGATTCCAGGTTCCCGGTATTATCCGCTATATTGACTGGCATCGTGCAACCCGTGAATTCTGGACGCCTGTAGGTCGCGACAATTGGGTTGAAACCCCGTTTCTTCATGCTGACGAAAGTGAAACTTCCACAGGGCTTCTCCTTTTTCCTGATATGATGGATATGAGCTATGCTGTGGATTCCTGGGGAGTCAATTATCTTCCTGATGAGCATTTTGATATGCCTATTGACTGTTACCGTCGACCAAACCGTTTCTCCGAAGGAGAAGGTCAAAGCGCGATTGAAATAAAAGGAACTCCCAAAGGAGTGGTTGGTGCCCCTACAAAAGCGAAGAAAGAAAAAGCCCGCCGACCAGTTTCATTTTTTATGAAATATCTGACTTTAGTACATGACCAGATTCTGGAAAAATATCCCGCAGGAAAGCTCCCTCCCTCGGACATGTTAACCATGCGTACTGAGGAGGAACTCCGGCCTTATCTGAAAGAACCGCAATCAGAAGGCTGGAAATCGATTTATCAGATACCAAGACTTGGGGTTTTTGAGAAATTATGAAAACAAATAATTTGTTTCCAAATTAAATATCTATGTCTCCCGGCAGGATTATTATTTATCTCCTTGGCCTTATTTGTCTCACATGCGGTACAACCTTGTCCGCCAATACCAGGATGGGGTTATCGGCGGGCAACAGCTTCCCGTATGTGGTAAGCCGGATAAGCGGGTTTAGTTTCGGTATTTGTGTAAATGTCATATATGTCATTTATATAATTACGCAATGGCTTCTGCTAGGAAAAAACTTTAACAAAAAAAATCTGCTACAGATTGCGGTGGCTTTCATATACGGACGCTTCGTGGATATTTGGGTATTTCTGTTGAAAGATATGGTATATTCTTCATATTCTGCCAGATTTATTCAGCTTGCCGTAAGTTTATTTCTGATAGGACTAGGAGTAACGCTGATAATAGGCGCGGACATTGTCCCCAATCCAATAGAAGGGCTGACCCTCGCAATTGCACAAAAAATAAAACGGCCCTTTTTTATCGCGAAGCTAATCACGGACTGTGGAAGCGTCAGCTTGGCCATTATCCTTTCACTTAT
>JAISAF010000249.1 GCA_031266855.1 Spirochaetales bacterium | reverse complement strand
GAACCAGGCGCCTGAAATTACCCTTGTCAGGTTCCAAGGCCGCAAGCGTGGACGCTTGCTTCTAATCCGGCGTAGGCAGAGCCTACGCCGAGCGGGCTTATACTTATTTTGCTTCTTCGACCTTGCCAGTTTTTGACTTTGCGGTAAATTCTGATTCCGCGCTGGTGCGTGCGCAAGGGATTGAAGCGGAAAGCCCACAGGAAGCGCATCAGCGCTTCCGAGGACTTGGAGCGGAAAGCCCGGTTTTTTTGCCCGCACAAGGCGGGCAAAAAAATGCGCCCTATAGAATGCCTTGTATCACGTCTTGACAGGAATGCGGGAGGCTGTTATAGTAATAGTAAATGTGCGGGGGAATCTGTTTTCAGACATTTCGGGTTTTTTGGAGAAGGCGGGAGCGTTCCATTTTCCGGGACAGGTTTTTCCATATATTAAAATTGTTTTGTTTTTTAAATTCAAGGGGAATCATTTTTGATTCCTCTTTTTTTATGTCCAAAATACTAAAAAAAGGAGTTTCTTTATGACCCCCCGGGAACTTATTCTTAGTCTCGAAACCTCGGGACTTGTGCGCTTTGGCACGCAGTTTGTGCTGAAAAGCGGCAAAGTATCGCCTTTTTACATCGATTTGCGGAACGTTGTGTCAAGGCCGGATTTGTTTAGAAATATGTCGGATATGCTGACGGAGAAAATCCGGGGGCTTGAGTTTGATGTTATTTCGGGTATTGCCTATACGGCGCTGCCTTATGCCGCGGTCGTGGCGGAGAGGCTGGGCAAGCCTCTTATTTTCCAGCGTAAGGAAGAAAAATCCTACGGCCTTGGGGGCAGCATTGTGGGCGATTTCAAGCCTGGTGACAAATGCCTGGTTATTGACGACCTGGTTACTACGGGCGAGAGCAAGATCGAGACCGCCGAATGTTTTGAGGCCGCGGGTCTTATCGTAAAGGACTTTGTGGTTTTTATTGACAGGAGCCTGCACGCGGCGGCGGATATGGAACGCAGGGGCTATAATCTGCACAGCCTTGTTACTCTGGAGGAGATTCTGCACACCCTTCAGGCGGAAAAGCGCATCAGCGCCTGCGACGTGTCCGACGCGATAAACTTTACCAAAAGCCTTGACGCGGAAAACGCCCTTGAGCGCTGTATCGATAATCCCTTTGCCCGGAAGCTTTCATCCCTGATGGAAAGGAAAAAGACCAACCTTATTCTGAGTCTGGATGCCTCAAACAGCAGGGATTTTTTCCGCCTTCTGGAAGCGGCGGCTTCGGAGATAGCGATGGTTAAAGTGCATGTCGATATTCTTGAGGATTTCGACCCGTCCTTTCCTGTACGGCTTTCGGCCCTTGCCGAAGAGGGGGATTTTTACATCCTCGCCGATCGGAAGTTCGCGGATATAGGCAATACGGCCCGCCTCCAGTACAGGGGCGGCATGTACCGCATAGCCGACTGGGCGGACTCCGTTACCGTCCACATGATCTCCGGCAACGGAATCCTCGACGGCCTTTTCGGGGACAGCCCGCAGGGGGAAGCCGCCTACGGCCCCCGGCCTTCCCGCACACGCGGCAGCGCCTTCCTCCTCGCCCGCATGTCCTCCAAGGGTAATCTGATCAACGAAGGCTACACCCGCAAGGTTATCGAAACCGGCCGCACCCACCCGCAATGGGTCGCCGGCTACATCGGTCACGGAACGACTGTCAGCGACCTGCGCAGATTCCGCGACAAACTTCCCAGAGGCCAGCTTCTGCTCATGCCCGGCGTCCAGTTGCAACAAGGCAAGGACAACCTGGGCCAGCAGTACATGAGTCTCGAAGAAGCCATTGAAGGCGGGGCGGACGGCGTTATCGTAGGCCGCGGGATTTACGGCGCCGCGGATCCGCTCTCGGCGGCGAAAATGTACCGCGAGCAGGGCTGGCGGGCTGTGGAAACAATCCGGGGCGGCAGAATCATGGAAGCCGAGGCCGTCGCCGTATAAAGCCCGGATACCGGATTTATATGGGCGCATTTTTTGCCCGCGGAAGCCGCGGGCAAAAAACCGGGCTTTCCGCTCCAAGTCCTCGGATTTGCTCATGCAAATCCTGTGGGCTTTCCGCTTCAATCCCCTTGCGCGCCTGGTTCTACGCGGCTAATTGCCGTTCGGCAATTAGCCGCCCCCGGAATTGCCATGGCAATTCCGGGGCCTGTTTTTCAGGTTGCAAGCCTAACAGTTTGCTGTAATCGTGGTGGCGGTGAGCCGGTTGGTGATAAATACGTGTACAGCGCGTAGCGCGCTGTGCCTAATGACAAACCACGCAATTTTTCCCCTGCCCCGGCAACTGCACGCGAAAGCGTGTTGTTGATAACAGGGCTTCTGGGCAAGAGGCCCTAAAAAGCCCATAGTGTATAACCAGGTTAAGGGCCGATAAAATTGCGACCGCCTGGTTGCGCGCAGCTAATTGCCAAAGGCAATTAGCTGCCCTGGAATTGCCACGGCAATTCCGGGAACTGGTTCTAAAGCTGCCGCTAAAAAGTGCAAACATTTTTTATCCAGGCCCTTGCCTATTTATGCCGTACTTATTATATTTGCTGTGCACCCTGGCAACGGTTCGCCCTGTGGCGGCGGGGTATTTTCTTACAGGAGGTTGTTCACTATGGAAGCACAGCGGGATACGGGTTTGCCGCCCGGCTATGAAGGGCTTACCTTTGAAAAGGTCTGGGCAATGTTTCAGGAAAC
>JAISAF010000219.1 GCA_031266855.1 Spirochaetales bacterium | reverse complement strand
CCAAATTGGGGGGGGTGGGGGAACCCCCGGGTATTTGCGGGTCGGAATGCCGGCGGGGGGGTTGCGTGCCGCCGCCGTTGGCGGCGGCGGGCGTGGAGGCGCGCAATTTTGCGAAAGCAAAATTGCGCCATGGGGTTACAGGCGCGTACCTGGGTACGCGTAACTGCCGCTGCGCGGCGCGAGGGATTGTAGCGGAAAGCCCACAGGAAGCGCATCGGCGCTTCCGAGGACTTGGAGCGGAAAGCCCGGTTTATTTGCCCGTGTGCGGGCAAATAAACGCGCCCAAATTCTGGATGGGTACAAGGTTTAGCTGATGAACAGATACAGGAGCGCGGCGCAGATGGTTCCGAGGGCGATGGTAACTGAAAGGAAGTACCAGGGCAGGTGGGGTTTTTTGAGGGTTCCTGCTGTGGGGCTGGTGTCGTCGAACATGGAGGGGTTGAGGATTTTTATGAGTGCGGGGGGGGGGCTTTGTGAAGACCAGGCGGGGTTCAGGTAGCCGCAGCGGGGGCAGCCGGAGTGAAATTTGGTGGCGGCGCCGCTGTAGTTGCAGCGGGGGCAGCGCACGTCGGTAAAAAACCTTCCGCAGTAGGGGCAGATTTTGTCGCGGGATGATACTTCGCGTTTGCAGTTCTCGCAGAAAAAAGCTGGTTCCGCCATTGTTTTATTTTGTCCTTATGTAGTGCTTTATTTCTTTCTTACTGCCAGCAGTGTGAGGTCATCGTACTGATCGTCTTCCCGCAGGTGTGTATAGAAATTGTAGTTTGGGTATTCTTCCGGGTTGGGGTTGTTTATGGGGTGCGAATAATATATCGAATACCGCGCGAAGGTTTTTTGTAGGAACTCGTCGACAACTTTGTCGATCATAATGCGGTCATTTTCATTTGCGCCTGGGTGCGGATAGGTTCGCCATATTTTTTCTACGGAGACGAGGGCTTTTACGACTGTTTCCGCGCTGGGGTCGCAACTGGAAAAGTCAAAGAGGAGTTGTTCGTTTTGGACCGGGTTGTCTGCTTTTTCCAGGAGGAATTTTCCCCGGTTCATGGCTGCTTCGAAAATATCTTTGATTCTGTCGTTGCCGAGCATTTCGTCTTCGATGGGTTCGTCGCCTTCTTTTTCCGGGAGGAGCTGCATGACTTCAAAATTCGGTTTGCGGAGTTTCCGGTGCGATTCTTCCACTCCGTCAGTAAAGAGCATATTGATGTCGCCGGGGTTGAGTTTAATCATGGTCTGTTCAAAGGGAGATCGCATTTCAACCATGAAGTTGGGGAATACGCCTGTGGCGGGGCTGTCGTTCATCAGGCGCTGGGCAAAGACTTGTTTGGCGGAGTCGTAGATGTTGAGTATCCTGTCTCCGGCGTGTGTAACGTTACTGATGCCGCTTTTTACGTTAAGAACGCCTAGTGTCATGGCGGCGAAACGGCCCTTAAAGCCGAGGGATTCAACGATGTCGTTTATCCGGTAGAGCAGGGGGACCATATCGATTTTGCCTTTTGTCATGTCGTGGTCCTTGAAGTAGGAGATAAACACGGTGGCGACCTGTACCATGATAAGGGCGGCGGGGACTCCTTTGCCGGAAACGTCGCATTTGATAAAGGCGTAATGGTTGTCGTCAAGTTTCTGGTATTCAAAATAGTCGCCCGAAACGCCTTTCGCGCCTTCGTAGTAGCCGAAGAACTCCACGTCCGAGGTTTCAATGCTTCCGGTTGTCAGCTTTTTTCCGCTGGGGCCAACTTCAAGGGGGATAAACATCTTCTGGATTTCCTTGCCGACTGTCAGGTCCTTGCTGGCTGCGGCGGCTCTCGCGAGGCCGCGGGTCATTTGGTTAATGGCTTGCGCGAGGTCGTTGATTTCATCCCGCGTTTTTACGTCAATCGCGTAGTCCCGCAGTGTTTCCTTGTCTTCGGTGGCGCTGATTTTTTCAACGCCCTGTACAAGGCGCCGTATTGGGATGATGGTAATGGAGGCCAGAATCATCGCTCCGCCGACGCCGATAATAACTGCCAAAAGCGCGATACCTGCGGTAATCATGATAAGAATGCGGCGCGAGGTATCAAGCTGGGTCAGGATGTCTTCGGTGGAGACTCCAAGGCGGATAAGGCCGCGGAAATAGGTGTTTACTCCTGTTATGCGGTAGAGTACCGGCTTGTAGAAGGTATAGTGCAGAATATTGGGGTCCAGTATCCGGGTTCCGGCCATGTCCCGCGCTGTGTAGAAAATCCTTTTATACCAGGGCTGGGCGGAATAATCGCGGCGCTCGATTCTGAACTCGGGGTAGGCGCGCACGGTTTGGGAAAGGGAGGCGATGTTTGCGTCGAATTGTTCCTGGAGTGTCCGTATGGCGTTCTGGGTATCGCTCAGGCGCGCCTGGGAAACGGCGTCTGTCCGGGATACAAGGCCGCGGGCTTCCGCGGAAAGCCTGTCCAGTTCCGCCGCGATGTCGGCAACCGCGGCCTGCGCTTCTTCGTTTATCTGCGCGGCGAGTTCATCGGCGCTGTCTGAAATTTCATCATGCATGCGGGTAACGCCGGGATTGATGTCCTGCGTGTCAATTTTGCGCGCGATATCAGGATCATTTGAGGCCCACACATAGCCGTAGGAGGCGATGTCGTTCTGGCTTCTTCCGGTAATTGTCGCGTACTCGGCTTCGCTCATGGCCGATATTTGCCTGGGTAAAACAATAAGTTCCAGGACGGTTCCTGTTGGCAGGTATGTGCGGGCGCCTGTGGCAAGGCTTTCCAAAAGAACCGAGACGCGTTCCTGCAAACCGGCGGCAAGGTTGCGTTCATCGTTGGCGGACATATATATCCCAAGGGGTACGGACACCAGAAGAACCACCGAGATAACCAGTACCGTAATAAAAAACGTAAATTTCAAACGTAGACCAAGTCCTTTTCTCTTCATAACCCTCATCCTTTCCTGCTTTTTCACCCAGTGCGCGGTATTCCCCATCACCAGAGCGACGGCTTCAAGCCGCAGCCTGCGCCCCTCGTTCACCAGTTCCCCAATCCTGGTAATGGAAAAAATCATGGTGAAGGCAAGGAACACAAGGAGCGTTCCCAGCATTAAAATTTCGCCTGACAGAATAAGAGGCGCTTTCTGTACAGGCTGCATCCGCGGGTCATAATAAATGGTATAATCCCCGAACTTAATAATTCCCGAACGCTCCAGACGCAGCATCCTGCCGGCAAAGGCAAGGCCCCGTTCGGGATGAAGCACGCCGATATAGTAATCCCCGGTCTGAATATCGGGGACTATGGGGCCGCTTATATTTCTGTCGCCGCCGATGGTAAAAGCGCCGGAAGTCCTGGAAAAAACATAATCCCAGGGTTCCTTTCCGTCCCGGTCAAGAATGACGCGCGAAACCGCGCCTTCTTCGTTGAAGCCCCGCCCTGTCAGGCTGAAATGGATGCGGCCCATAAGGTCCTTATCCGCCCTGACCAGGGAAATGTAGGTGACGGGCCGGTACTTGTTCAAGGCGACAAGCATGACCTGTTTGGGGCCGATATTGCCTACTGTATCAATGGCCGCTACGGAAAGCTGCCACAGGCCGTTGTCGTTGTTCTGGAAGGAAACAGACGGCTTCTGCGTTAGCAGTGTTCCGGGAAGGTCCGGCAGGGCCGCCGGCTTTCCGCGCGGGGCATCCCGCCCCGGCCCCATATAGGTAAAAGCATACGTATAACCGGCGATGTCGTCATCCTTTGTGGAAGCTTCCCATGTGAGGCTGAAAGTATTTGATACAAGATAGCCCTGTTCGTCTGTTTCCGGTTCGGTAAAGCGCACGATCCCCGGAGGCGTGGTATCCCGCTCATACAACAGCGTTGCGGCCTGCGAGCGGTTGCCCGCGTAGTCCTGCGCCGTTATATGAAAGTACCAGGGACCGTCCGCATCTGCGGTAAAAGAGGCGCTGTGTACATTCTCCAGCACTGTCAGCGCGCTGCCAGGCCGCGGCCGCGGTTCGCGGGACCACTCGTAGGTATAGCCCGCAATCCCCGAAGAATCGCGGGGGGTTGTCCACCTGATGCGTACCTCACTGCCGGAAGCTCTTTTGCCGCGGGTAAAGTTTACTGGAATTATTTCAGGCGCGTTTACCGTCGTATCCGGTTTCAGGTAGTAAAGGTAGGGGTTCCTGTCAATACGGTTTTCCCACAGGATGTATAAGTCATTCCCATTGATTACCGGCCTGCCGAAGGTCGAAGCCCCCCGTATGGGACTTATATCGTTGTCCTCCCATAAAACGCCGTTTCTGACCGCAAGGATAATATGATCCGTTCCCATACGGTTATCGAACCACACAAGGTACGTCAAATTGTTATAACGGATAATCTGCGGAAAATTCGCGACCCGCAGACCCGATGTAACCGCCTCGGCGGGGCCGCTACTGCGGCCCGCCGCGTCGATTTCCATGTAGTAAATATTTTTTGTACCGCGCTGGTAGCGCCGTTCCCAGGCAACAGCCAGATTTCCGTTCACCGGGCTGATGTGGGGCCGTTGATTATCAAAAAGCCCCGCCCCCGTCAGAGTCCCGTCCACCATCTCGGAAAAATCCGTCAGGGCTTGAAGCGGCCCCCAGGTGGTTCCTCCATCGGAACTAATCTTCAAGTAAAGCTGGTAGGAACCGCTTCCGCCTGTGCGCAGGGACTGGAACACAACATATTCCCGCCCCCGAAAGGACGCATGCTGGGGCAGGAAGCTTAAAGTCAGCTCCGTTTCCGGCGCGAAAGGCCGGAATTCCGACCAGGTCAAACCATCCGGGGAACGCGCGGAAAAAATGGACAGAATTTCGTTCAGTTCGCGGGTTACAAAAAGCAGAAAACCGCCCCCCGCTTTGCGGAAAAGCCGGGGAGCAATCGTCGTAGTCAGGGAAAAATTTGTATTCGATTTGGTAAAAGTCGCTCCCCCGTCGGAAGACTTAAAAAAGTCTATACTGCTGGCCCCGGACAGAACCGCAAGGAAAATCTCTCCATCCCCGCTCATGGCAACCGAAAAAATCGAATTCACTTCGCCAAAAAAAGGATAGGGCCCGGCAAAGCGCTGGTTTGTCGTCCAGGTTTGCCCGTCCCGCGTTGTAGTAATGCAGATATAATTATTCCCCTGCCCGGTTCCCGTGGTCTGGACTTCCTGCCACACAAATGCCATAAGCCCGCCGCCGGAAACCGCCTGGGGAAAACCTCCGGGGGAAGACACAAGCCTTTCCGGAGCTTCCCAGTACAGGATCTGGGCGCACAGAGGGGAGGCGGAGCCTATACACAGAAACAGCCCCGTAAGGAGGAGTTTCAGCGGGCGGCCTAAGAGACTGTTCAGTATCCGGGAAAACCCCGTGCGTCCTGGCTGATGGCAAAATCGCGAAGCGATTTTGCGCTGCCGCTGGGCGCGCGCAAGGGATTGGAGCGGAAAGCCCACAGGATTTGCATTGGCAAATCCGAGGACTTGGAGCGGAAAGCCCGGTTTCCGGCGCTTCGCGCCGGAAATGCGCCCAAATTTCGAATCACAAAGGGGGTTTTGAACGGGCTCTAATAAATTTGCGATTCTAGTCTCCTTTGCAGTTCCAGAAGCGGGCGGTAATTCCTTCCCGCGGGTGTCTGTAAAAGCCGTTCCACAATGGCAAGAGCCTCGTAATAATTCCTGCTGGAAAAAAGCTGCTGCGCCCTGCGGAACTCTTCCTCCGCGGCGCTCGGCAGCACAGTCGTTACCGTACTGCCCCGCACGTCCTGGAGGCGCGCCTTGATATCCGCGGCCCCCTGGTTATCGGGATTCAGCGTCAGGGCCCGGTTTACCATTTCCAGGGCCAGCTCGAACTGCGCGGTTTCATTCCGCAGAACAATGGCGTTCGCTTCGCGGGTAAGCCGGGTCGATTCCGCCACAGCCTGCCGGGAAGGGGGCAGCCGTTTCAGCCCCATAGCGACCTCGACCTCAAGAACCGCCTGGCTTATACCAGGAAAGCCCGGATCGATCTGCTGGAGGTCCTGAAGCTCGCTCAGCGCCTCCGGGTTGTTTACCCCGATCTTGCCCCGCGCCGTGTTAAACATAGTCTGGAAAAGCTGCCTGCTGTTCGGAGGGTCCCGCAAGAAAGACACCCGCAAAGCCAGGACGCTCGCGGCCTGATTAAACGGAAAAGTCTTCTTGACCTGCGCGATCTTCTCGTCCGCGCTGGCAAGCCGCGTAAGAGCCTCCCGCCGGTTCCCCCCGGAAGCAAGGTCCTGGGCCCTGGTATAATCCTCGCGCGCCAGATTCAAAAGCTGGTTCATTTCATTGTACAGCGGATCCGTCACCAGAATAACCCGCATGGAACTAACAAAAAGCGCGTTCCTGACAAACCCCAGCCAGTACTCAATTTCCGGCTCCTGCGTTGTCTGGGTAGTCTGCCAGCGAATCTGGGCGCGGGAAAGAACGTTTTCCGCCTCCTCGTAGCTGCCCGCCTCGTATAAACTGCGGCCCTGATCAATGAGCCTCCTGACCTCGGCAAGCACCCGCGTGTTTTCCGCCTCCAGCATGGCGTTATTCAAAGCCAGAAGCCGCTCATCCGTCTGGGAGCGCAGATCAGTATCATCCTGCAACGCAAGACTATTGGAAAAACTCTGCCGCGCCGCGGCAATAGCCCTGCGCGCCGCCTCGAAATTCCCCGCGGTAATAGCTGTCTGGGTTTCGTTCATACGAAAGTTTCCCTCGTTCCTGAACCTTTCAGCCTGGAGAATATTTGCCCGCGCCGCGGACTCCCGGGAAGGAAGCTGCGAACGCAGCCAGCGGATTTCCGAAACCGTATTCCCGGCCTCCTGAAGTTTCTCCGTAATCCCCGCATAACCCGTAAAACGCCGCTCCATACTCCCATATTCACCCACATACGCCAGCGCGTCCTCTTCCAGCGTGTTAAGACGGGTACGCAAATCAGTGAAAATCGCAAGCGCCTGCACAGGATAATACGAAACACGGGATTCCGTCACGCCAGGAGAAATCTCAACCTGCCGCGTTACACCACCGGAAAACTCCATGCCCCTGTTATAATCAGCCTGAGCCGACGCAAGCTCCCCGGTAATAGGCCGCAGCTCCAGCTCCGCCATTCTATCCACACTCAAAACCTCAATCAGCGAAAGCCGCTCCGCCCAGGCATTCAAATCGCTTCTATAAACACTCAGAATATTCCGCGTCTCTTCCAAAGTAACAGGATTCCCCTCAATCACGGCCCCGTAATTCAGCCACGCGCTCATCAGGGAATCAATAGAAGAAAGAGCCTGCACAAGCGTTTCCCGGTATTGGCGCAAATCCCCAATATCCGTAAAAACACTCACATCCTCCCGCTCAATCCCAGTCGAAGCAAGGGAATTCACCAAATCCGAACGGCGCTCCCCCAAATACTGAATAGCCGACACAGTGAAAAAAAGCGGCGCCTCCGCAACCACCATCTTCCAGCCCTCCTGGCTGAAAAACCCGCCCCCGGCAGGAACAGCCGCGTACCACAAATCCCAAAGCCGCCGCGCCTCACCAGCAACCTGAAGCGCCTCAGCGAAACTCCCCAAAGCCCCGTTCCAGTCGCGGTTTTCCCCCGACATCCTGCCCCGCTCAAGAAGAACCAGCGCCCTGTTACACAAAAACTCAATCGCCGGCTGCGAAGCATCATCAAGCGCCCTCTGAGCCGCCCCCCGCAGCCCCTCCGGCTCCACAGCGTTTACGCGCCCCCCAATAAGCCTATCCGTATACCCAAGAAAAAGGTCTTCGCGATCCCTCGAAATAAAATCATTCTGCGCCCGTAACTGCGAAACAGCCGACAACGCGCCACCAACCAGCAGCGCCGCGGAACGAAAAACATCCCGGTAACGCTCCGCAAAAACCCGAAAAGCCGCCTCATCCCCGCCAGCCACAGCCCCCCGCATATCCTCAAGAGCCTGCCGCTGCGCCGCCTGCGCCGCCTGAAAGTCCCCCGCCCGCAGCCTCACCGAATCAATAACAGCATCGACCCTCGAATTAACGATATTACCATAATCCGCCTGATCAAAACGCTCACGCCCCAAACCAATCGCCCGCTCATACAACACGGACGCCTGCCAGTATTCACCACGATTCAAAAGCACAAGAGCCTCGTCCATAACACGGGTAAACTCCTGCTGCTCATAAATAAACTGAGCCGAATCCCTCGCCCTCTCCAGCGCCGCCACCGTAGCCGAATTCGGATTAGGATCCAGCCCCTCAAGCTCCCGAATAATCTCCAAAGCCCGCGCCACATCCCGCTCCTCATACAAAGTATGAATGAGCTCCTCATAACGATCACTATAACTCTCCCGAAACATCCGCACCTGACGAATAAGACTCTCCGCCTCAGCAGTCTTCTCCGGATCCTTACGAATAACCTCAGTCAAAACAAGAAGAGCCTCATTAAAACGCTTCTCCGCAATAAGCTCCCGCGCCGTATCCAAATCCGCCTCCTGGCCCCCCAGCGCGGACAAAGCTCCCCCGCCCAGCACAAAAAAAACGAGAATCCCCACATACATACCGAGCCGACTTCTTCCTGTACCCGCCACTTTCCGAATCTCTATCCTTCAAATACCCCAAAATTAAAGTTTATCATACTTATCGGCAGAAATCATGACGAAAAAAAATACTCCTTTCAACCACATTCAATAATAATCACTAAACCCAGGCATTGGAAGACTACGCGCCACAGCCCAAACAAACAGACATCTCTCCCGAATTTGGGCGCATTTTTTTGGGCGCGCTTCGCCCGCCCAAAAAAACCAGGCTTTCCGCTCCAAGTCCTCGGATTTGCCCATGCAAATCCTGTGGGCTTTCCGCTACAATCCCTTGCGCATCGGCAGCTCAGAACCAACCCATGAAATTGCCGGCCAGCAATTTCATGGGCAGCAAATTGCCAAAGGCAATTTGCTGCATATAACCCGGCGGTCGCAATTTTGGACAAAATTGCGTGGTTTGCCACCAAGCGCGAAGCGGAGCGGAGTGCACGTCTTTATCACCACCGGCTGCCGACGCCCAGCGGCAAACACCCGTAAAATCGCTCTCGCGATTTTACGGGCCATCACCCCCCGCGGATTTTTGCCAAGCAAAAATCCGCGCTAAAAAGGTGCCAGGTACGTTTTTGGATGGCACATTCTAAAATGTTACGCTATTCCATGAAAATGAAAAAGGCGCCTGGCACTTTTTCAGGCAAAGTCCTGGTTTTTCGTCCTTAATTTAGATTTCTTCGGTTTCGTGGTAAAATTTTGAGAGTTACCAGGTACTAGTAGCGGCGGTTTATGTTTCATGCTGGGAAAGTATGGAATACTTTCCTAGCAATAATAGCGGTATAATTATAACTTTTTTCAAAAATATAATATTGCATAGCCCTAATAAGCGTGGTACACTATCCGCATGCAAACGCAAGAAACAGTCAACCAGCGGGTAAAATGTCTGCGCAAGGAACTCAAACTGACTCAGTCGGAATTCTCAAAAACCATCGCGATATCATCGGGTCAGCTTGCATGTATAGAAACCGGAAAACGCATTGTCAATAACCGTACTATCAAGCTCATCTGTGATTCCTTCGGTGTCAACAGTGTCTGGCTGAAAATCGGCGAGGGCGAAAAGTTCAACGGTACCAGGGACAGTAAATACACGCGGCTGATTACGCTGTACGATAATCTGAAACCGGAGTATCAGGACTTCATTCTGCGTTCAATGAATTATTTTCTTAAAAATCAGGACATCGCCCTGTAGGGTTTTTCATTTTCCGGTTTGTCCCGCAACCGGCGCGCGATTCCGCGCGCGGGGACTAAACTTGACCCGCGATTCGAAAGGGGATGGTTATACTGTAGCGCAAAGAAAAATTTACCGCGAAGCCGGAAAAGTAAAAGAAGTATTTTTTTTGCTGTCGTATTCGGTTTAGTGGTTATATTCAGGCTTTTAGTGTAATTAAAGCTACTAGTTATACGCAATTAATTGCGTGGACTGATTCCAAAGCCGCAAGGCGTGGACGCTTGCGGCTAACACGGCGCAGGCAGATCCCGCGCCGGGCGGAGTTTTTGTTATTCGCAATTCGGGGAATAATTAGCGTAAAAAAGATTACCGCGAAGCTGGAAAAGTAGGTGCATAGCGCGTAACACCGCGCCCGGAGGGAAACCGCGCGGGGTGCGGGCGCTAAATTGCCGAAGGCAATTTAGCGGTTCACGCTGGCGGCGCAAGGGATTGCAGCGGAAAGCCCGCAGGATTTGCATTGGCAAATCCGAGGACTTGCAGCGGAAAGCCCGGTTTTTGGCGCGAAGCGCCAAAAATGCGCCCGAAGACGGTCGCTTTCCGATAGGTATTGGATTGTAGTGGGCGCTCACGCGCCCCCGGAATCATCCCCCATTCGGGGGTGTTTCCAATAGGAAACCTATTATCGTGGGCGCTCACCGCGCCCTGTGGAATGCGCCCAAATTCCGAATGGATTTTTGAACAGGCTCTAAAAGACTACTGAACCCCGGCCAGGGCTTTAAACTCGTTCTCCTCCAAAGTTTCGATTTCCAGCAGCCTGTGGGCGACAGCTTCAAGGGTATCCTTTTTCTCCCGCAGCAAAGCGCATACCCTTTTATAGCGTTCCTCGACAATACTGGAAATCTCCTGGTCTATCAGGCTCTGGGTCTGTTCCGAATAATCCCGGTACGCCCCCGGAGGCTCCGCCGCCGCGCCCATAATTCCAGGCTGCCGGGAACTGAGCGCCATATTCCTGAATCTTTTACTCATGCCGTATTCGCTTATCATCCGCCTGGCTATATCGCTAACCCTGACAAGATCGTTTGCCGCGCCGGTAGATATTTGCCCAAAGACGATTTCCTCCGCGGCCCTGCCACCCAGAAGGGTATCGATCTTCGCGTACAGTTCCTCCTCCGTCATAAGGTATTTATCATCCGTCGGAATCTGGAGCGTATACCCCAGCGCCCCCAGGCCGCGGGGCACAATCGTTATTTTGCGTACCGGGTCGCAGCCTTCCGTAAAAGCCGCCACCAGCGCGTGGCCTGTCTCGTGGTAGGCGACAATCCGTTTCTGTTGCGGACTGATAAGCCGGTTTTTCTTTTGCAGACCGGCAATAAGTTTTTCAATAGCCTCGGAGAAATCCCGCTGTTCCACCTCCTGCCTGCCCCGGCGCACAGCCAGAATCGCCGCCTCGTTCACAAGATTCGCCAGATCCGCGCCAACAAATCCCGGAGTATCCCGCGCGACCTCGTGCAAATCCACCCCGCTATGCATGGTAACGCCCTTCGCGTGTATCCGCAGAATCGCCTCGCGGCCGGCAAGGTCGGGCCTGTCAACCAGCACCTGCCTGTCAAACCTCCCCGCCCGCAGCAGCGCCGTGTCCAGCACTTCCGGCCGGTTCGTCGCCGCGAGGATGATAACGCCGGTACGCGAATCAAACCCGTCCATCTCCACCAGAAGCTGATTCAGCGTCTGCTCCCGCTCGTCGTTCCCTCCCAGGGCGTTCATGCGGCTCTTGCCAATGGCGTCAAGCTCGTCAATAAAAATAATGCACGGTGCCTTCTCCCGCGCCTGTTTAAACAAATCGCGCACCCGCGCCGCGCCCACACCCACAAACATCTCCACAAATTCGGACCCGCTTATACGGAAAAACGGAACCCCGGCCTCGCCCGCCACAGCCTTGGCAAGAAGAGTCTTACCCGTTCCCGGCGCGCCCACAAGCAAAACTCCCTTCGGAATCTTCCCGCCGATGGCCGTATACTTCTGCGGATTTTTCAAAAAATCCACAACCTCCATCAATTCCTCTTTCGCCTCGTCCTCGCCCGCCACATCGGCAAAATGCACGCCCGTATCCCCTTCGGCCACAATCGCCGCCTTGTTTTTCCCCAGAGTCATAACATTCTGCCCGATATTGCCCATACGCCGGAAAACAAAACGCCATATCACGAAAAGCATTAACATAGGAAAAGCCCACTGCAAAAGCAGGCTCGCCAGAAAACCCGGTTTCTCCGAAATCCTATGGTAGGAAACGCCCCGCCCGTCAAGCAGCGCGATAAATGAAACGTCCTCCACCGGAACCGTCCGGTAAATCTTTCCCCCGCCCTGACCGTTATTGTCTTCCGTATAACCATGATAATAGTTCTCGCCAATCTGAACATGCCGGATTTCGCCACTCTGGATTCGCTTCTTGAAATCACTAAACCCAATCAGTGAATCCGGCGGCATATTTGTCATAGCGTTCTGAATAATCAGCAGCACGAAAAGAGCCATAAAAAGGTACCACAGGGAAAACTTAAACTGCCCCTTGTTTGGCATACGAAACAGAGGGCCGGAATCCTCGTTTTTATTACCACCCTCCCGTTCCCAGTTCCCATCGTCTTTTTTTGGATTCCTTGTTGTCACGCGCTTCTCCTTCCATTTCCGCTAACCGCATATTTCTCGGACATCTTTAATATACACCCGCCTCTGTGGAGTCTCTATGAATTTTATGAAAATGTACAGTAGGCCGGGATAAACGCACAGAATTTTTTTTGGCGCATTCCGGGACCGCGACAGCGGTCATATAATAAATTTCCTATCGGAAAGCGACCGTCTTCGGGCGCATTTTTTTCGGTCAGGGAATTTGCGCCGCAAATTCCCTGACCGAAAAAAACCGGGCTTTCCGCTCCAAGTCCTCGGAAGCGCCAATGCGCTTCCTGTGGGCTTTCCGCTACAATCCCTCTTGCGCGCGCACCAGCGGCAGACAGCAGCCTGAAAACCAAATTTACCGCAAAGTCAAAAACTGGCAAGGTCGAAAACTGGCAAGGTCGAAAACTGGCAAGGTCGAAGACGGGCAAGGTCGAGGAAGTAAAGAAAGGAAGAGAAAAAAGTGCCAGGCACCTTTTTAAGTGCCGCATAGTAAAAGCAATCGTTAATATTAGCAACACAAAAACGTACCTGGCGCCAAACCAGCCGCTGCGAAGCGTTGCCGCCGCCATGCGGATAGCTGACGGAAGAGAAAAAAGTGCCAGGCACCTTTTTAAGTGCCGCAGAGTAAAATCAATCGTTAATATTAGCAACATAAAAACGTACCTGGCACCAAACCAGCCGCTGCGAAGCGTTGCCGCCGTCATGCGGATAGCTGACTGTTACGCGTGCGGCTTTGCAACCAGTTCCCGGAATTGCCACAGGCAATTCCGGGCCGCGCTGGGGCGCGCGCAAGGGATTGGAGGGATGCGAAGCAGCCACGCCGCAGGCGGGGCCGGAGCGGTAGCGGAGTCCCGGAAAGCCCGGTTTTTTGCGGCGTTAGCCGCAAAAAATGTGCCCAAAGACAGGCCCTGTTTACTTTAGTGTATTTCTCTCAGAAACGCGTCGGTATAGCCTTTGGCTTTGACCTGGCGAAGCAGGAGGCCGCGTTCGTCTTCTTTGAGCGGGCCAACCATAACACGGTAGAGGGGATTGTCCCGGCTTCCTCCTTCCAGAACGGCAACCGGATAGCTGGAACAAAGCGACGCGATGTTCTCCACGACTGATTGCATGCTTTCGGGATTTCTGTGCGAGGCGACTTGCAGGTAGTAGGATTTTCCCGGTAGGGATGCCGCGGGGGGAAGATTTTCCTCCGCCCGTTTGCCAGCGGCGGAATCCGCCACCGCGGGAGCGTCCATCGCGGTTTCCACCGGAGGTTTCGGCTGCGCGGGTTCAAGGGTTACTATCGTTTCGGTTTCTGTCCCGGTCGCGGTTTCCGGCATCGCTGTTTCCGCGGTTTCTTCGGCGGGTTCTGTGGCGCTTTCCGTGTTGTCCGCGATTTCCGGTTCAGCGGTTTCCGTTTCCGCGGTTTCCGCTTTGGGTTCCGGTTCGCCGGGAACCGGCAGAGCGCCGGGGGCGGCAATGCCTTCCGAGGGTACGGGAGCCGCCTCTACGTCTTCAAGCACCCAGTCTTCGTTGACGCGGGGAGTATTCTCCGCCCGTTCCGATATGGAAGGCCGTTCTTCGGGCAGCTCGGCAAAAGGGCTTTCCTTTATGTCAAACTTTTCCGAAGCGCCTGAGGGAACGCGGTCTGATATTGAAGGCGGCTCTTCCACAACGGGCGGCGCGGGTGCGGGATCGGGAGCCAGCGCTGGATCAGGACCAGGGGCCGGAACGGGAACCGGCGCGCCGGCTATGCGTTCTTTCTCCTTCTTCTCCCGGAAAGGCCAGTCTTTCTCAACGCCGGAGTTGACATCCCCGGCCCGCGCCGCGGGATTCACCTCAGGATCGCTGCTATACGGCAGGTCGGCATACCCGGGTATAAGAGCCTCCGAGCTGCCCGCCGCAAGGGAAACACGCGCGTTGGCGCTGTCGTTTCTCTGAAGTTCCAGAGCGTCGGCTGCCTGCCGGGAAACGATCAAAAACATGGCGGGGTCTTCAAGCCCGCCCGATATAATAAGCTGCACAGTTTTTCCGTTGGAAATATTCTGCACATTCACCAGGGAATTCCGCGGGAAAACATTCGAGGCGCCGTAATATCCCGTGGGAGGAAAATCTCCGTAGCGCCCCGCGACAACGGTTCCTTCCCATACCTTCTGGGCGGAAACAGATATACCGCAGGCCAGGGTCAGGATTATAAGGAAAATGATCCGCTTCATAGTGTGATTATCGGTGATACCCGCGCCGCGGATAAGGATTTTTCACTAGACTTGTTCGATAACCGGCCTTCCGGTTCTCTCACAAGTCTGGCGGATTTGCCGCGGAATGGCGGCAAATCCGGCTGTTTTTATATAAAGACCGTTAAAGACCGTTTCCGAAGCTGTGCGGAAACTGAGGTTTCCGCACAGCTCTATTTTAGAAGATTTTCCGCGGCCTTCCTGCCCAGAACAATATAATACCGCTCAATAGCCGGATGCCTCGCGGCGTCCCGCGGGGAAGGCGCAAGTTCCAGCTTCCGCACCACGCCGAAATCACTTACCCGCACATATTCCAGAAATATCTTCTCCGGCAGACCGACCGGCGCGCCGTCCCCGGTTTTCCAGTCCCTCGCCCCATCAGGATTATACACGCATCTGACAAGAAGCAGCATGGAAGCCCCGCCCTCCCGCGCGACACGTACTGTCCTGTAACGCTCGTCCTGCGAACCGCGGAACTCCGAATCATTAAAAACAATATTCCCCGCGTCAAAAAAAGCATCCATGACACCGCTTTCAAGAGCAAGAAAACAAACCCGGTAGCCGGGATCAGCCTGATCCGCCAGCCCCTCGCCCCCAATGGACACCATCACGGTTTCCGCCATAAGAGCCGGACACACCGCAAGCCAAAAGAAAAGACAGAAAGTTTTCATTTTTCTATTCTCGGCGCGATTCATACAGGAATGGAGCCGGAAGGAGCGGATCAGCCGCATTTACTATATAGGTCTTCGGGCGCATTTTTTGCCCGTGGAATCCACGGGCAAAAAACCGGGCTTTCCGCTGCGAGTCCTCGGATTTGCCCATGCAAATCCTGTGGGCTTTCCGCTGCAATCCCATTGCGCGCGCTCCAGCGGCTAACCAGGATGTTTACACTAAAAGTAACCGGAAAGAAATTTAACCGCAAAGCCGAAGAAGTTTTTACTCTTGAGGTCTTTTTTTGCCTCCTTTTTACTTCCTCGCCCTTGCCCGTCCCCGACTTTGCCAGTCTTCGCCTTATTCGCCTTCTCGGTGAATCTCTCTCTGGAAGCATGCTGTAAGGGACTTGATTCCGGCAAGCGGGTTTAATACCCAGGCTGCCCGTCCCTTGGGGCGGTTCTCAATTCTGCCGCATTGTTGGATGACGCTGGTATTAAACCCGCAGGTACAATCCATACCTATCGGAAACAACCATCCCCCGCCGCTTGCGCGCGGGGTGGTTGATTTTATTAAATAAATATGAATATGCTGAATCATGGATAAAGTTATAAAGGACATAAGATATTATGCCAGTAATTTTCCAAATGAAGATGGCAAATCACTCCCCGGCGACAGGTTTTTTACCGGGCTGATGGGAACTAAAAACAATTATACAAAATACGGTAAAATAATAGCCAGAAAATTAAATGAAATGAATTTTTTATCCGGGGAATTTGATCATATTTATATAAATTATTCAACAGCGATTGAAGATGGCAAAATAAATATATCGAACAGGAAACCTGAAAAATGGATACAATATATTGACTATGGTATAACTGAAAATAAAATAAAAAGGATGGATGAAAATTCAAAAATTAAATTTATTATCGGCACAACTTTTTTATGTGTTTTTGAATTATATAAAAATGATAAAGATAAGACATTGGCATTGAAAAGTGTACGAGAACAATTAGAAGAATATGGTGATTTATTAAAAATAAAATATAAAACAAAAGCGGCAAACAAATGGAAAACTGATGTTTTTTATCAAATTAATCCCAATGGAATAAATGAAACAAAATGTATCATAGAATATAGAGATAATAATAAATGCTTTTGCAAAGAATTATTTTTTAGTTGTTATGAAGATATATACGCGATAATAGATAATATAACTGTCAAAAATGATTATATAATTATTAATCCAAAAAAATCATATAGAGCGTCATTGCATATTAAGGACATAATCTATGAAATACCAATATAAATAAAAATTGAATAGCTTCGGAAACGGTTTCTATATAAAAACAGCGGAATTTGCCGCCATTTTGCGGCAAATTCCATAGACTTGTCCGATAACCGGAATTGCCGGACAAGCCCGGTTATTTAATGTACGGTATTAATTGCGATAGGAAGGAGTAAAACACGATGAAGAAAACGGTATTCGGATTAATCGCGATGACGCTTATCACAGCCGGAACCGCCCTGTCCGCCCAAAACGCGGCGGATTTCACATACACGGTCAGTAACGGCGCTATAACCATTACCGGCTACACGGGAAGCGCACAGCATGTAACGATACCCGGCCGGATAGACGCCCTGCCGGTTACCGCTATCGCGGACCATGCGTTTTATGAAGCTAAATTAAGCAGCGTAGTCATCCCCGATTCGGTTGCGGCTATTGGCGAAGTGGCGTTTCGGGGAAACCGGCTAACCGGGCTTACTATTCCCGCTTCGGTCACCGTTATCGAAGGCTGGGCGTTTGCGTACAACCAATTAACCAGTGTTACCATCCCCGCTTCGCTTACCGCTATCGGAGACAGTGTGTTTTTAGGAAACAGATTAACCAGCGTTACCATTCCTGATTCGGTTACCGCTATCGCAAACAACGCGTTTTCGAACAACCAGTTAACCAGTGTTACCATTCCTGATTCCGTTACCGCTATCGGAGACGGGGCGTTTGCGTACAACGAACTAACCAGCG
>JAISAF010000185.1 GCA_031266855.1 Spirochaetales bacterium | reverse complement strand
CTCCAATTTATTGCAGTATATTTCTTTTATTTATTTTGTCAAGCTGTTTTCTAATGATTTTTATCCGCTTATTTTTCAGCAAATCTTAGGAATATTGCCGCATATCGTTCCTGCTGTTTACGGCGCTTTGGTGACCGTATACGGGCTTTGCGTAGCAAAGCAAAGACCGGGGCTGGCCGCACAATCGCGTATGCAAAGCATACGCGATTGTGCGCCGTCCGCTGGTGCGCGCGCGAGGGATAGAAGTGGAAATCCTTTTTTACCGCGAAGCGGTAAAAAAGATTGGAACGGATAGCCCGGTTTTTTTGCCCGCGCATGCGGACAAAAAAACGCGCCATTATAATCTGGAAAAAACAAATACGTTTGTCTGCTGTCTGCCTTGCGGTTTTAAAAGCGCTGTGCCATGATGAGTGTATGCGGATTCTTATTGTTGAGGATGATCAGAAGATAGCCGGTTTTGTGGCGAAGGGTTTGCGGGAAGCGGGTTTTACCGTGGACGCTGTGAAAACGGGTGAGGATGGTTTGTCGTATCTGATGTGCGGATCTTTTGACGCGGCTATTGCGGATATTATGCTTCCTGGTATGGATGGGCTTGAGATGATTTCCCGGCTGCGGGAGGGGCGTGTAACAACGCCGATTCTGATTTTGAGCGCGCGGCGTTCCGTTGATGACCGGGTTCTGGGTTTTCAAAAGGGCGGGGATGATTACCTGACGAAGCCTTTTTCCTTTACGGAGCTTCTGGCGCGCGTCCAGGCGCTGATCCGCCGGGCGGGCGTTTCACAGGCGGCGCCGGCGCGGTTCCAGTTCGAGGACCTTGTTATGGATCCTCTGGCGCGGGAGGTCAGCCGCGCTGGTGAGCGGATAGATTTGCAGCCGAAGGAGTATTCCCTTCTTGAATATTTTCTGCGGCATCCCGGCCAGGTTCTTTCCAAGACGATGATTCTGGAACATATTTGGGATTACGATTTTGATCCGCAGACAAATGTCGTGGATGTTCTGGTATTCCGGCTGCGGAACAAGATCGAAAAGGAGGGGCGGCCCCGGCTTCTTCACACTCTGCGGGGGATGGGATATGTCCTTAGAAAAGAATAAAGCGGGCGCTGCCCGGCGCCGCGGCGTTAAGCGGATCAACCTGCGCATTACCAGTCTTTTCTCCGGTTTGTTCGCGGTAACGGCTCTTCTGCTTCTGGGCGGCATCTACTATACGGTAAAAACATCGCTCGACCGGGAGGACATACTTTTTATCCAGCACAAGCTGCTGGAGTTCTGGGCAAAGTCCCAGACACAGAGTCTTGATAGTTTTATAGACCGCCTGGACGGGAGCGCTATAGAACTGGAGGGGACGCCTTACTTCCTGCGCGTTGCGGATAACGAAAACAGAACCATTTTTTTTATGTTCCCTCAGGGCTGGAAAAGTTTTTTTCCTGAGGACAGTTTCGAGGAAAAGCTGAAACCCCTTGGAGGAATCCTGCGTATAAGTTCCGCCAGGCATTCCTATACGCTGCTTGCCGGAGAAATCCATCTTGAGAATGATTATCTTCTGCAAATCGGTGTTTCCACCCAGAAGACGCAGCAGATAACTGGACATATTATACGCAACTTTTCCATGCTGCTGATCCCGCTCCTGGTTATCAGCATCATCGGCGGTTCGTTTCTGACAGCGCGGATGCTGGCGCCCATACAGAAACTCAGCGACACGGCGGGAGACATTATCAATACCGGAAACCTGAAAGCCCGTATCCGGGAAGTACGCGCGCAGGACGAGCTGTACGACCTTGTTACCCTGTTCAACAGAATGCTGGAACACATTGAGACCCTTGTGCGCAGCCTGCAAGGAACCCTTGATGCTGTTGCCCACGATCTGCGCACGCCCCTGACCCGTTTCCGCGGCATGGCGGAGCTTGCCCTTCAGGGGCCTGGTGATATTTCCGCTTTCCGTGAAGCCTTGCAGGACGGCCTGGAGGAAGCGGAGAAAATCATAACGGAGTTAAACGCTATCATGGATTTGTCCGAGGCGGAAACGGGTATTCTGAAACTGGATAAAACCCAGGCGGATGTTGTGCGGATTATCCGGCAGATTATCGAAATGTACGCGTACATTGGCGAAGAGCGGAATATCGCGATAGAGTTTTCCGGGCCGGACAGCCTTGAAGCCGCCGTGGATACGCCGCGCCTGCGCCGTGTTGCGGGAAACCTTCTGGACAACGCGGTAAAATACTCCCCCGCGGGGGGAACTATCCGTGTGGAACTGAGCGGCGAATCCGGCTGGATTGTTATGCGCATCCGCGACACAGGGCCGGGGATCCCGCGGGACGAACTGCCCCACATCTGGGAACGGCTCTACCGCGGCAGCGGCGCGCGGGAAAAACCAGGACTGGGAATCGGCCTGTCCATAGCAAAAGCCATAACACAGGCCCACGGAGGAACAATCAGCGCGGACACGCTGCCGGAGGGCGGCGCGGTGTTTGAAGTAAGGCTTCCCGCGGAATAACCTACACGACTGCCTTCGGGCACCTTTTTTGCGGTCAGGGAATTTGCGCCGCAAATTCCCAAACCGCAAAAAACCGGGCTATCCGCTCCAATCTTTTTTACCGCTTCGCGGTAAAAAAGGATTTCCGCTACTATCCCTTGTGCCGCGCAGCGACAGTCGCACAGCCGCGTATGCTTTCGCATACGCGGCGGTGCGACCAGCCCCCGTGCACACACG
>JAISAF010000455.1 GCA_031266855.1 Spirochaetales bacterium | reverse complement strand
CTGTGGGAGTGCGATCCCAATAGAATGATTATCGAACACAAGGCGCTGGAAGTGTATGCGCGGCTGGTTCCGCAATGCGTTCCGGCCCCGGTTTTTTATGACGCGGATAACTATATTATGTGCCGGCAGGCCGCCCCGGAAGAATGCCCTATGTGGAAAACGCAACTACTTGAAGGAGTACTGGATTTTCGGATTGCCCAAAAGTCAATTGAAACAATAGTGACCGTTCATAATAAAACCGCCGCGGACGAGGAAATCCGTACAACATTTGGGGCTACGGACATTTTCTACAGTCTGCGCATTAACCCGTACATAGAGTTTACCGTCGCAAAGTATCCCGAATTCAAAAAAACCGCGGACATGGTAAACCAGATGCTTCTGAATGAAAAAATCGCTCTCGTACACGGCGATTACAGCCCTAAAAACATTCTTGTTTCCGGGGAAAACATTTTTGTCCTGGATATGGAAGTCGCGCATTTCGGGCATCCTGCCTTTGATCTCGCCTTTTTCCTGAACCATTTTCTGCTGAAATCAATCAAAAATAAAATGTGGAGCGGCGCCTACCTTACCATGCTGAGCTACATGGTAAATATTTATTTAAACACCATCACCTGTATAAACGCACAGGAAATGGAAACCCTGACAGTCCGCACGCTTGCCTTTTTGTTTCTGGCGCGGGTGGACGGCAAGTCTCCCGCGGAATATATTACCGCGGAAAAAGACAAAAATCTGATACGGAAAATAGCCCGTGTTATACTCAAAGAAAACCTGAAATCCTTTGAGGAAGTTATCTCCCTGGTAAAAGCGGAATTAAATGCGAGGAATTAAGTGCCTTTCCCAAACCTGGAAAGCCCGTGGGGCGGCAGCCGGGTGGTGATAAATACGTGCACAGCGCTCCGCGTTGCGCCTGGTGGCAAATCACGCAATTTTGTCCCAAAATTGCGACCGCCTGCTTATATGTGCATAATTGCCGGGCAATTATGCACCACCGGAGCTGCCGCTGCGCAAGGGGCTGGTCGAAAAATTGCGTATGCAATTTTTCTGCTCGCCCATGCAGCCTGGATTGTAGCGGAAAGCCCACAGGAAGCGCATGGGCGCTTCCGAGGACTTGGAGCGGAAAGCCCGGTTTGCGGCGTTAGCCGCACAGGCGCCAAAATTCCGAATCGAAGTAAAATTACAAACAGGTTTTGGGAAAGGCTTTTAATATATGTGAAGACAAAACGTAAAAACAACAAATCTGGAAAAAGGATGTAACGATGAAACCCTGCGAAATTAAAACAGTCAAAGCGCGCCAGGTTTATGATTCCCGGGCCAACCCGACAGTGGAAGTGGATATTACTTTAGCGGAAGGGACGCTGGGACGGGGCATGGTTCCTTCCGGCGCCTCAACCGGAAAATTTGAAGCCCTGGAACTGCGCGACGGAGGAGAAAGCTGGAACGGGAAAGGCGTCTTAAAGGCGGTTGAGAATGTCAACACTATCCTGGGGCCGGCGCTTATCGGCATGGACGCGCGCGAACAAAAAGCAATAGACCAAAAGCTGATTGAACTGGACGGCACGCCCGGTAAATCCCGGCTGGGAGCCAACGCGATTCTCGGCTGTTCAATAGCCGCCTGCTGGGCTGCGGCGAATTGCCGCCGCGAACCCCTGTACCGCTACCTCGGAGGAACACTCGCGAACACCATTCCCGTACCTATGGTGCAGATTATCGGAGGCGGCGCCCACGCCAGCATGGCAATAGATATTCAGGACTTTCTGGTTATCCCGCTCTCAGCATCCTCCTTTACCTCCGGGTATGAAATGGTCGTCAATGTCTACAACGCCGCAAAGAAAGTGTTTACCGAACAGGGCAAACCCCTTGCCGTGGCGGACGAAGGCGGGTTTTGGCCCAGCGGATTTCACAATAATGAAGAAGGCATCGCGCTATTAACTGAAAGCATCCGCACAGCGGGATACAATCCCGGAAAAGACATAGCGATCGCGCTGGACATCGCCTCCAGCGAATTTTATAATGAGCAGGACGGAACCTACCGGCTTACGCTGGAAAACCGCAGCCTTGACCGCACGGCGTTTATCGATCTGCTCTGCGGCTGGGTGGAAAAGTATCCTATCATTTCATTGGAGGACGGCGCCTCCGAACTCGACTGGGAAGGAACAAAATTACTAACCGAACGGCTTGGCAAAAAAATACAATTGATCGGCGACGACCTGTTCACCACAAATATTCAAAGAATTAAAAAAGGCGTATCCATGGGCTGCGGCAACTCCGTGCTGATAAAGATGAACCAAATCGGTACCATCTCCGAAACCATGGAAGCGATTGCCTACACCAAACAGCATGGGTATCTGCCGGTTGTCTCCGCCCGCTCCGGCGAAACAGAAGACTGCACTATTGTTCATTTGGCGATTGCGGCTAACGCGGGCCAGCTTAAAGTCGGTTCCGCCGCCAGAAGCGAACGCACCGCCAAATGGAACGAAATAATCCGCATCGAGGAGGCTCTCGGCAATTGCGCCTGTTACCCGTCGGATAAAATTTTCACCGAAGCCGGTATCGCGATTTACAGCCGCTAAAGCCTCAGCGGTTTTTTGCAGGGCGCCTTTGGAATTTCCGCGGGGCCTGCGGCCCCGCGGAAATTCCAAACCGGGCTATCCGCTCCAATCTTTTTTACCGCTTCGCGGTAAAAAAGGATTTCCGCTACTATCCCTGGCGCGCGCACCAGCGGCAGGCGCAATTTGTCCTAACAAATTGCGCCTAACTGATTTCCGCAGCCGGAAATCAGGGGAACCCCTGCGGTTTTTTGCTTCCGCAAAAAACCGCACACGGCAACCCGCGCGATTTTGCCCCAGCCCCGGCAGACGCTTCCTACCATACCCTGGGCGTGAAACCTTTTTGAGCTTCTATTTTCAGCGTATCGCCTGACTGGACTATTGCATAAAAACCTGTCCCACGGGCCAGGTCTTTTACGCTGTCCTTCATAATGGCCCCCGCCACAGCTCCTGTCAGCTTCCTTTTGTCGTTATGAGCGTCCCAGTAGCGCCGCAGCTTTTCCATACGTTCCACATGCTGCTGGACATAAGC
>JAISAF010000390.1 GCA_031266855.1 Spirochaetales bacterium | reverse complement strand
ACGGTGTGGACAACTTTGTCGCCAACAAGCTCGACGAAGTTCTAAAAGTCAGTAATACCACCAACCACTGCGGCGTTATCTGTAGCATTCTGATCGCGGAGAAAGTGTTCCAATCCCTGACTCCCGAACAGCAGCAGGTTGTCATCGCCGCCGGGCAGGAAGCCACGGACAAAGGGCTTGCGGAGTTTGAAGCCTCCCAGGAAAAACTCTACGCGTCTTTAACGGACAAAGGCGTCAGGAGGGTGAATATTTCCGAAAATACCATGACCCAGATACGATCAACTCTTCAAACCGTAGTCCGCGACCAGTTGAAGGGAATGTACGATTATGATGAGCTTGTCAAAGCTATTCTTGCTTTAAGATAAATTCCGCGTAAGGAATCTCCTATGAAAAAATTTTGGGATACGTATGACCGTTTTCTGAAAGGTGTTATTCTCTTTACCAGCGCGGCTTTCGTCTTTCTCGTTCTACTGCAAATTTTTTGCCGTTATATTTTGGGGAATTCCCTTGCCTGGTCAGAGGAAATGTGCAAACTTCTGTTCTTCGCTACTATTATGTTCGGTTCCGCCATCTGTATCACGGAAGACCGGCATATCGTTATCGATTTACTTCTTCTGCATTTGACGGTGAAAATCAAACGGTATTATTTTTTTGGAATTTACGCTTTTCTGTTTGTGGTGTGTCTGTATCTGCTCTATTTCGGCTATACTTTCGCGATTGGCAATATGCGGCAGCTCACTCCGGCCATGCAGATTCCTTTCGGTTACGTCTATCTTGTTACGCCCGCCGCCTCTATTCTTATGTGTATCAATACAGTTCGCGCGGCGATTCACGATTATCGCGTCAAATATGCTCCAAAGGAGGCCAATGTATGATTGCGTTAATGCTTCTGTCTTTTCTGGTCCTTATGCTTTTGGGCATTCCTATGGCTTTCTCGACGACAGGCGCGGTTATTCTCTATATTGTCAATTCGGGGATTTCCCCTGAACTTGTTCCCCAGCGGTTTTTTACCACGGCGAACAACTTCGCAATTATGGCGATACCCCTGTTTATGATCGCTGGTGAATTAATGAATTCCGCCGGCATCACAAAACGCATCGTGCGGCTTTCCTCGGCCCTTGTGGGGCATATACGGGGAAGCCTCGCGCACGTAACCATAGTCGCCAGCATGATTTTCGCGGGAATGTCCGGTTCCTCGGCTGCCGCCTGTGCTTCTGTCGGCTCCATGCTTATACCTGTCATGAAAGACGAGGGATATGACGCGGAGTTCGGCGCGGCTGTTACCTGCTGCGCCGCCTGTCTGGGACCCATCATCCCGCCGAGCATCACCTTTGTCGTGTACGGTTCGGTTACCGGCGATTCAATCGGAAAGCTGTTTCTGGGCGGAATCATCCCCGGCGTCATTATGGGCCTGTGCCTTATGGTGATAGCCTTTATTATCGCGCGAAAGAGGGGATACCCTATCAAACCGAAAAGCACCTGGAAAGAAAGGTATCTGTCGCTGAAGTCTTCCATCGCCGCGCTGATGATGCCCGTCATTATCATGGGCGGTATTTTAAGCGGAATTTTTACGGCTACCGAAGCGGGAGCGATCGGTGTCGCGTACGGGCTTCTGGTCGGAATCCTCTGTAAGGAACTCACGCCGAAAGTGGTCGTAAAAGTATTTATCAACGGGGCCATGACGACGGCGGCCATCATGCTGGTTATGGCTTCTTCGCAGATTCTGGGCTGGATTCTGACAAGCATTCATCTGCCCCAGCAGCTTACACAAATGCTTCTCGGAATTTCCCATAACCCGAAAATTATCATCTTTGTTATTTTGGGTATTCTGCTTTTCCTGGGATGCTTTATGATAGACGCCGCCATTATTCCGATTATGGCGCCCCTGTTTATGCCGGTTGTCAAACAATACGGCATTGACCCCATTCATTTCGGGGTTGTGATGAGCATGATGACCGTTACAGGCTGCGTGACGCCTCCTGTGGGAAATAACTTGTATATAGCCTGCGGAATTTCGGGCGCCCCGGTGGGAAAGACAATCAGGGACGTTATCCCCTTTGTTGGCGCGCTTCTTGTTTCCATGGTTATTGTTACGATGTTCCCGAAACTTGTAACATTTATACCCGATATGGTCTTTAACAAATAGAGCGGGGTTTGGGCGCATTTTTGGCGCTTCGCGCCAAAAACCGGGCTTTCCGCTCCAATTCATCGGATTTGCTTATGCAAATCCTGTGGGATTTTTGCTTCAATCCCTTGCGCGGCGGCAGCTCAATACCAGTTTCCAGAATTGCCGCAGCAATTCCGGGGTAGCTAATTGCCTTTGGCAATTAACTGCGCACAACCCGGCGGTCGCAATTTTGTTCTGACAAAATTGCGTGGTTTGCCACCAAGTGCAAAGCGTAGCGGAGTGCGCGTCTTTATCACCAACCGGCTGCCGCGCCCAGGGGTTTTCAAGATATTGAACAGGCTTTAATAGAGCTGTGTAGAAACCTCAGTTTCTGGATAGCTTCGGAAATGGTTTCTATATAAAAACAGCGGGATTTGCCGCCATTTTGCGGCAAATTCGCCAGACTTGTGAGAGAACCGGAAGGTTATCGAACAAGTCTAATAAAAAATACGCCCCGTTGGAATCTGATCACGGCGGGGAATTCTGTCAGGAGGGTGGTATGAAAAGCAAATACGCGGTAACGGCGGAAACATTTATGGATGTTTATAAATATCCTCAGAAATACGCGATTCATCCGTTCAGGATATGCGGGAATCTGTACTATGTCGGCAATACTTCTGTAGGTTCTCATCTGATTGATACGGGCGACGGGCTTATTCTGCTTGATACGACTTTTCCTCAAACATACGCGCTCCTTATTAATTCAATTTGGGAACTGGGTTTCCCGCTGTATGATATCAGGTATATTGTTCATTCACATGGACACTTTGACCATTTTGGAGGGACACAGCAATTCGTGGCACTGACAAAAGCAAAAACTTTTTTAGGCGCCGAAGACGCGAAAATGTTCAGGCAGCGGCCGGAGCTGATGCTTCTTCGGGATTGTCCATATTCTTATCTTGAACCTTTCACGCCTGATGTGGAACTGAAAGATAACGACACGATTACTTTGGGTAATACTACAATACGGGCCATATCAACGCCGGGGCACTCTCCGGGAGTTATGTCGTACCTGATAGATGTAAGGGACGGCGCCGCGCATTATGTGGCTGCCATGCACGGCGGCGCGGGTTTTAATACCCTTAACCTTCCATTCCTGGAGGAATTTAACCTGGATGTAGAGAAGGTTCGGAAAAGTTTTATTGACGGTATTACACGGCTGGAAAAAGAGCATGTTGATATTACCCTCGGCAATCATCCCGATCAGAATAATACGGTAGGAAAGCGCGGCGGCATGTGCGATGATCCCGCCTGCGCTAATCCTTTTATTGATCCACAGGAATGGCCCCGGTTTTTAGCCGGCATAAAAAAGCGTTTTTCTATAATGCTGGAAGAAGAGGCTTCCGAAGCACAGAAGGCTTGAGGGATAGAATTTCCCGCGGGCCGGGATTAAACCTGCTCCGCGGTTCTGCATAAAAAACTGGAATTTTTACCGCGTATAATAGCGCATTTTTTGCGGCAAAGCCGCAAAAAACCGGGCTTCCCGCTTCAATCTTTTGGCTGCGCCAAAAGGATTTCCGCTGCAATGCGCCCGAAGACGGTCGCTTATCGGCTCTTCGAGCTTTGTACACGGCACAAACTTTTTTGAGCCTCTCGCCCGTGTTGCTGGTAAAATCACACGCTGCCCGCGTGCGTTTGTTTGGGCGTGATAGGTATGGATTGTAGTGGGCGCTATCGCGCCCCCGGAATCCCTTGCGCATGACAGCTCAAAACCAACTCACGGAATTGCCATAGCAATTCCGTGAGTACATAATTGCTGTTCGGCAATTATGTGCCCATAACCAGGCGGTCGCAATTTTGTTCAGACAAAATTGCGTGGTCTGTCACCAAGCGCGTAGCGAAGCGGAGTGCACGTCTTTATCACCAACCGGCTGCCATCCCCACGGGCTTATTGCGCTTCGCGCAATTTGTTTTTCATAATGGTGGTAAACGCCGATACCCTGATCTTTTCTATGCTTTCCATGCTTTCTATTGATTTATTTTCAAAAATGTTGAAGAATTGACGCGCTGGAATGTTCCAGCATGTTTTTATGTGTTTGTTTTTATGAAAGGAGTAAATCTGTGGTAAAAAAAATATGTGGCCTTATGGTGTGTCTTTGCGTGAGTGTTATTGCTTTTGCGCAGTCGCAGCCGAAACAGGTTCTGGCAAAAGCCGATATTGATAATTTTGTTAAAAATTTCACGGCTATTCAGGAGCTTCTGGACGCGCATGTGGATGATCTCACCTCCGTAACGGAAGGGATGGATACGTTTGAGGCCGACGATATGCAGGCGACGTTTGCGAAGATCCGCTCTTTCGCGGTTCCGCCGGATTTGAAGAAAGGCCTGTCAGGGCTTGGCATGGGAGATAATGGATTTGAGAAAATTATGGTTATTCTCTACAGTGTGGGTATTGTTATGTCTGATCAGATGCTTCAGGAGATGGGGGTTGAGGAGCAGGAAGGCGCCGCCATAATTAAGGAGCAAATGCAGTCTATGCGGGATTGTATTCACGTGGCCGATATGTCGCTGATTGCTTCCCGGTCGGAGGAGCTTATGTCCATACTGGAGAATATGTAGCGCCGTTCGCGGGGGCTTGGAAACAGGCTCCCGGAATTGCCTCCGGCAATTCCGGGAGCGTATAACCCGGCGGCCGCGGGGAGGTGAATGCTTCGCATTCACCTCCCCGCGGGACTTGCAGGCCCGCAAA
>JAISAF010000337.1 GCA_031266855.1 Spirochaetales bacterium | reverse complement strand
ATGGAAAAACTCACCTCAGCCTCGTTCTCCGAAAAACCCGCCGGTTTCGCGGCCTACTGGCTGGGGCACTCCTCGCTGATAATCGAACTGGACGGCAAACGCTTCCTTGTCGATCCGGTATTTGGCAACGCCGCCCCGGTTCCTTTTGTAACGCGCAGATTTGCCGAACCCCCGCTGAAACGGGCAGATCTTCCCGCCATTGACTACGTGCTTATTACACACGACCATTATGACCATCTTGAGTACGCGACCATGCGTTATCTGCGCGGCCGCGACACGCGGTTTATCGCGCCCTTCGGCGTGGGTCTGCATCTCGCGAAATGGGGCATTCCCAAAGAAAACATCTCCGAACTTGGCTGGGGCGACGAACTCGAAACCGGCGGCATACGAATCGCGGCCGAACGCACCATTCACTATTCCGGCCGCACCTTTGGCGAACGCAACCGCACCCTGTGGGTATGCTATTCACTTAAAGGCGCGTCAAAGCGGATATTCATCAGCGGGGACTCCGGCTACGGCGAACATTTCAAGGACATCGGCGCGAAGCACGGGCCGTTTGACATGGCCTTTATCGAGCTTGACGGCTGGAACCCCGGCTGGCCCCTGACGCACATGTTCCCGGAAGAAGTCATAAAAACCTATCGCGACATAGGAGCAAAAGCTCTTGTCCCCGTACACTGGGGCGTGTTTGATCTGGCGCGCCACCCCTGGGACGAGTCCATCAGAATGCTCCGCGAACTTGCGGACGCGGCGGATGATGTAAACCTGCTTACCCCGCTTATGGGCGAAAAACTGCTGCCGGGCACAGCCTCCAGCCAGCGCTGGTGGGAAAAGCTGTAGTACGCCATACCACCGAAAAATTTAATAACCGCTAAGTCGAATAAGGGCTTGTCCTTAAATAATAAATGCTTTGCGGAAGGCGATGAAGGCGCACGCGAACATAAGCAGGCCAAGATACGAACTCTCCAGTTTCTCAAAGCGGACCAGTATTTTGCGGAAACGGTTCATCCATGAGTGGGCGGCCTCCACTATCCAGCGGCGCGCCTTAAACCCGGCAGTGTTTTGCTTTTCCATTCTTTCCTGCCTGCGGCCCCTGATATGGGGAATGAACCCGCGCAGGACAATAATCTCCAGGGCCGACTCCCCGCGATAGCCATTATCAAGGCACAAATGCTGGGGAATTTCAAAACTCTCAGGCCGTTCAACCTGAAAGGAATCCAGTACCGCTTCAAGCTGGGATACATCGTGGCGGCTGGCCCCGGTTACCACCAGGGACAGCGGCACTCCTGCCCCGTCCACCAGCAGATGCCGTTTACTCCCGTTTTTTTCCCCGGTCAGTTGGGTTTTTCCCCGCTGCTTCCTGCGCCAGGGGCGCTTTGCTCATACAGCCGTCCGCGCTCAGCCAGGTCCAGTCGATACCCCTGGCTTCGTCATAACTTTCCAGTCCGGTAATCCAAAGGGCCTGGAAGAACCCCTGTTCACACCAGAACCGGAAATACCGGTGGATAGAGCTTGCCGCCCCAAATGCTTTGGGTATCGCCTTCCATTGAATCCCGGTACGTAAAACATAGAAGATTGCCTCAAGGACTTTGCGGGGTTCCATCGCAGGCCGTCCCCCGCCCGGTTTGCGCCGGTATGTTTTTCTGCTGTCCCGGTCTTTGCGGGGTATCAGCGGCTCTGCCTGTTTCCAAAAATCGCCGGTTATTTCCCATGAGTGTTGCTGTTTCATTTTTCCCTCCCTGGTTTCAATATCGGCGCAAGGGGGGAAATTGTTTAGGGACAAGCCCTTAGTCTCAGGGGGCGGGGGGCTTTTTCTTCCGCCGCGTAACAAGCAGTATGACAATGCCCGCGGCGGCTATAGCAGCGCCCCCGCCAACAAGCGCGGTATATGGAATCCCGCCGCCGCCTTCCCGCGCGGCCTTTTCCGTTCCGCCGACGGGCGGGGTTTCAGGCGCCGCCGCCGCGGCTGGCGGCGCTTCCGGCTCCTCCCCCGCTTCTTTCAGATACCCGGAAAAACACCAGCCCTCCCCGCCGTCTTCAAGCAGAACCTTTACCCAGGGCGCGCTCATGCCGTCTACGGTTTCGGTCTTTCCCATTTCCAGAAGTTTTAGCCGTGTGCCCGCGGGAATGGTCACAAGTACTGTTCCTCCGGTATCAGGCCGGGAACGAAGGCGGAGGTTGAATTCTGAACGGTAACTGCGGCCTTCAGTTTCTTTGGCAAATGAGACGGGGGCGTACAGGGATTCCAGATAAACAGAAAAATACCAGCCTGTTTCGCCGCTGTCGGCAGCACACCATACCCAGCGGCCTGTAATACCATTGATAGTATCGGGTAATCCTGGTTCCCGCGGGATTAGGGTCTCACGTTCCGTAAAAGTAGCGATAACCGGCGAGCCGGTATCGGGCAGTGAATACAGGGAAGTACCCGGGGCGGTTTTGTAGCGGATTTTTCCATCCTGGCTGTAAAGAGGCGATATTTCTATATCCCTCAGCCAGCCTTCAAGAAGCTCTTTGGGAATGATCAAATCCTCCGGCACTTCATTGGTTTCGATGAACTTAATGTATTTGTCGTAGAAATCAGAAGACACTTTAATAAGGTCAAATATAATACGCTTTGTTTCGCCGTTGTAGATACGCATGCGGTCTTGGGCGGCGTTGAGTTCAAGAAGAAGGATGAAAGGGCTTTTTATTCCAACCAGATTATGTTTATAGATGTAATCTACAATATCGCGTTCTGGCTTAGCGGCTTCATGCGGAGCCAGAGTAACTTTATAGCATTCTCTTTCCAAATCAATATCTTTAACTAGGAAGACATTCCCGTATACCGGATGCATATATGAGAACTGCGTATTTGTAATTGTTATCGTCATAGGATATGGATTCCCTTCATACCATACCATTGGGTTTGCATCGTAGTCATAAGCCGCCCTTCCTGGCTCGTAAAGTAGAATAGTATCTCTCTGCATTCTTTCCACAACATCAAGAGTATATTCCGGAA
>JAISAF010000322.1 GCA_031266855.1 Spirochaetales bacterium | reverse complement strand
GCGCGAAGCGGTCCGGCCGCTTAAGCGGCCGGACGGAACCCCCGGAAAGCCCGGTTTTTTTCATTCCGCGCGCGGAATGAAAAAAATGCGCTCAAATTCTGATATTGAAGTGAAATTATAAAGGCTTTTAAATTCTTTCTCTTCGACTTTTTCGACTTAGCGGTAAAAACTCTGGTTCTAAGCTGCCAGCGCGGACGCCGCCCTTGTCCGCTCTCGGCCATTCTGATAAACTGCATTCCGTGACACAGTACTTTTTCCTTGATTTTGACGGAGTTGTCTGCGATTCAATTCCCGAATGTTTTGTTTCATCGTACAGGGCCTACCGGGAACTCCTGTTAGGCGAAACGGTCCTCGAAATCCCGCTGAGGGACAGAAATATGTTTTACGCCTACCGCCCCTTTATCCGTTCCGGCGCGGACTACCTTCTTATCCAGGATATGATCCGCCGGGGGCTGCGCGTGAATGACCAGGAAACTTTTGACGCGGATATCGCCCGTGCGGGGCAGACCGTAATGCGGGAGTATGACCGTCTTTTTTACCAGGTGCGGGATACCTTTCTGGCTAACGACAGGGAATTCTGGCTGGACCTGAATTCGCTTTTTCCCGGCATGAAAGAAATCCTGTCCAAAGCACGCGGAGTATCCGGTTTCTATATTCTTTCAACAAAAAAACCGCTTTTCATCAGGGAAATACTTCTGCACCACGGCATCGAGTGGAATAGTGAACGCATCCTCTATACAGCCGAACATTCAAAGCGCGCGATTATGGAGTCGTTTATGAAAAAAGGCGACAGAGCGGTTTTTATAGACGATCAGCTCGATCATCTGCTGATAGCGCGCCCGAATCCCGGCATAGACGGCTACCTGGCATCCTGGGGCTATGTCAAGCAGCCCTGGCTGGAACAGAAAGAAATCCCCCTCATTGGCTTGGATGGTCTGAAGACTCTGGTTGCGGGTTTTTGTCAGGCTGCTCAGCCGGCGTAAAAAGAAAACGGAACTCTTCTTCCGAAATAATATCGGTTTCAGCTCCAGCACCCTTCGCGCGGCTACTCTCGATGACACCGCGGATTTCCTTCATATCGCGCTGCTGCTGCTCCTCGCAGGATTTAAGCTTCGCAATGCCCGCCTGAAGACACTCCGCGCCCGGCAGTTTCTTTTCAGCGATATTCCGCAAAACTTCCGCAAAATCCCGCTTCGCCCGCAAAAGACTACGCAGATAGTCGCCCTTCCTGATAAGATAAGTGTTCGCCTTCAAGGACTCGTATATCTTATTCAAAGACACATTAAGAAAAAGAATATCCTCCAGCAGCCTGTCCTGGAAATATTCAGGATCAATTTCCAGCGACAAACCGTTCCTTACTGTTTTAACAAGCGTTTGAAGATAAAAAATATTATCGCTATAATGAATTTTCGTGGACATGGCTTACTGCTATTATAGTCTTATATCGGTAATTCGGCAAATCCGCTTTACGGGCAGAACGCCAGGAATTATGGCGCGTTTTTTTGCCCGCGCCGCGGGCAAAAAAACCGGGCTTTCCGTTGCAAGTCCTCGGATTTGCCCATGCAAATCCTGTGGGCTTTCCGCTACAATGCGCCCGAAGACGGTCGCTTTCCGATAGGTATGGATTGTAGTGGGCGCTATCGCGCCCCCGGAATCCCTCGCGCATGGCAGCTCAAAACCAAGCCATGAAATTGCCGTGAGGCAATTTCATGGCCGCAGAATTGCCTTTGGCAATTCTGCGGCTCTAACCCGGCGGTCGCAATTTTGGGACAAAATTGCGGGGGCTGCCACCAAGCACAGCGCGTAACGCGCTGTGCACGTCTTTATCACCAACCGGCTGCCACCACCACACTAACAATAAACTGTCACGCTTGCAGGTCTGCCACCAAGCGCGTAGCGAAGCGGAGTACACGTAGCTCTCACCAACCGGCTGCCGCGCCCAGCGGCTAAGCCATGCCGCAAAACCATGTCCGGGGCACTGTGAATGCTTTCGCATTCACAGTGCCCCGGACAGCCTCGCGCAGCGGCAGCTTAAAACCAAACCATGAAATTGCCCCTGGCAATTGTGTGGCCTTATTCTCAAGCTGCCGCTGCGCAAGGGATAGAAGCGGAAATCCCGGAGGGCTTGCGAAAGCAAGACCGAGGAATTGGAGCGGATAGCCCGGTCGCCGCGCAGCGGCGATGCGCCCAATCTAAACCCGGCATTCGGCCCTTCCTTTTTTACTTCCTCGCTCTTGCCCGTCTTCGACTTCGCGGTTGGATTTCTTTCTGATTTATATCCACCCGTTTAGTGCAATTTCCCTTACGGTATGCCTTCCCACCAGCGGGGAAAAATCTCATCTGTATCGAAGCGGACGGTGGTTCCGATAAGCGGGTGCAAAAGAGTAACGCCGAGCCTTTCGCATTCCGCCGAAAGGCGTATGATGGGTTCGTCCCAGGAGTGAACCGACAGGGCGAACTTGGCCCAGTGGACAGCGAAAAGTTTGTTGGCCCGCAAATCTATCGAAGCCTGGGCCGTATCCTCCGGGAACATGTGAATGTCGCGCCACTGGCTGTTGTACTGCCCGCATTCGAGCAGGGCAAGGTCGAAGGGGCCGAAGCGCTGCCCGACATCGGCAAAGTAATAACCGTAGCCGGAGTCGCCTCCCAGAAAGATTTTTCTGTTAGGCGTAATAAGCACAAAGGCCGTCCACAGCGATTTGTTACGCGTAAGAAAGCGCCCGGAGAAATGCGGCGTGGCGATGGCTGTAACCTGAAAGCCCCCGCCCAAATCCGTTGCTTCGTTCCAGTCATGTTCAATGATTTTCTCCGGCGCGTAGCCCCAGTATTCCAGATGCTCCCCCGTACCCAGGCCGGTCAGCACTACGCCCGACTTGTCTTTCAGGGCCGTAACCGTTTCGTAATCGAGGTGATCCCAGTGGTCGTGCGTGATAACAAGGTAATCGAGGGGAGGAATATCTTCGGGAGTATACACATCGCTTCCCTCAAAGGCATCCACGACAAAAGCGCTGCCGGAGAAAACCGGATCAACCAGGAATTTTTTGCCGTCAACCTGCAAATAATAGGAAGAATGCCCCATCCAGACAAGAAGGTTCTCATTGGGATCAAGCGAAAAAAGGTCGGTCTTTGCCGAGGGCAGAGCCGCGGACGGCTTGTTCCGCTCCCCCACGCCGAAAAGAAACCGTCCAAGAGCCTTCAGCATACCGCCGGAGCTTTCCTCTGTAGGGTATTCGGGCTGGGTTCCGGGAAAGCTGAAAGCCCCATCTACATAGTACGGCGACTTTTCTATCCGCTCAAGCCTCTGGCCGGAAGGAAGCCTGCCCAGGGAAGCGCAGCTTGAAACGATAACAAGGAACGCCCCCGCGCCAGTAGTAACAAGAAAAACCAAGCCCCGCCGCAGGCGGGTAAGCCATTTCCTATTCATATCTTCCAAAAAATATATCTCAAAACACGATTTCAAACAATACAGTGAAGAATTTTTACCGCGAAGTCGAAAAAGTAAAAGAAGGATACATGAAGTATTGATGTCCCCTGCTCGGCGTAGTCTCCAGACTACGCCGTGTTAAAAGCAAGGCTCCAGCCTTGCTTGTGTCAAAAACACGCTTGCGGTTTTTCACATTTTCTTTTTCAGCGCTTGCCATTTGTGGAAAAGCGTGCTATAAATAGAGCTGTTCGGAAACCTCAGTTTCCGAACAGGGTAGGGAACAGTTTTAATATAAAAACAGCCGAATTTGCCGCCATTTTGCGGCAAATTCGCCAGACTTGTGAGAGAACCGGGAGGTTATCGAACAAGTCTAATATGCACAAGGGAACGCGTATGAAACGGAAATACATTTTAACATTTGGAATACCAGCACGGACAGAAACCGTGTTATGCGCAAGCGTTAGGCGCAATACCCCCCCCCCCCCCCCCAATTGCAATAACGTTTTAATTTTCGCAATACCAAAAAATTTTCATTTTCCTCTTTTTTCCCATAACCGGAGTAACTGCCGCGATCTATCCATGTCCCCCGGCAGCCGTGAAACAGCAAAAAATAATTTCGTAAGGAGATACTCAAAATGATACGACTGAAAAAAACGGTGTTCCCGGCGCTCTGCCTGCTGGCGGCGCTGGGAATGATTTTTACGGGATGCAGCACGGGCGGCGATGATGATGACGGGCCTGCCTTTCCTCCCGCCTATACAATGAAGACTGTTCCCGGCGGAACAGTAAGCGCGGATATTGGCGAATCCGGCGGCCCGTTTTCCA
>JAISAF010000298.1 GCA_031266855.1 Spirochaetales bacterium | reverse complement strand
CGGTGAGGATTTCCACGGCTTTTCTGTCGTTTGACTTGCGATCCAAAAGGCCCAAAAGCCGCGCGGTGCGGGCAACATGAACATCCAGGGGAATATACAGCCGCGCGGGGCTGATGCTTTTCCACAGCCCAAGGTCAACAATTCCGTCGCGCCGTACCAGCCAGCGCAGGGCCAGGTTCATGCGTTTACAGGCCGAGTTCCTATCCGGGTCAGCGATGTGCTTTGAGTATTTTCCCGAATTCCCACGGGCAAGGGTTTTCCTGAACAGGGCTATACCGTTAAACATATCTCCCGCGCCCGCGAAGAGCTTCTCCAGGCTTGCGTATTTACGCAGACAGGCCCGCAGTCCGCGGCACACATACGCGAGGTCTGTCTCAAAAAATGTGCGGTGGACACAGGCGCTTCCCAGCTTCTTCCAGCCCCCAGACATGATATAGTCATACGGGCTTTCGCCCATCGCGCCGAACATCCGCCGCGCGGAACGCAGAATAATGTCCCGTCGCCCCCAGGCAATAAGCGCGGCAAGAAAACAGGCAAGCTCGGCATCGGCGACGCGGGAATACCGGCGGGGAAACTGTACCGGGTCGCTGGCAATAAACTCCGGCGTATTGGTTCGCGCCGCCGCGGAATCAAGACGGGCTTTTATATCCTGCACGTGTTAAAATCCTCCAATAGAGTTGTTTAGAAACATCATTTTTTAAACAACTTCCCTCTAAAAATACTGGAATTTGCCGCCATGTGCGGCAAATTCCGCGGGACTTGTGAGAGAACCAGCAGGTTCTTGAACAAGTCTAATGTTGAACTCGTTAAAATCCTTCATGTCACACCGGCCCGCACAACAGCAGCAATTAGCTGCCCGCGATATTCGCGGCTTCTGGCGCCGGGACAACGGCATTTACCAGCGTTATACAGAATAATGTTGCGCATAACGCACAAAAAAGCCCGTTGGGCGGCAGCCGGTGTGGTGATAAATACGTGCACTCCGCTTCGCTACGCGCTTGGTGACAAACCACGCAATTTTGTCAGAACAAAATTGCGACCGCCGGGTTATGAGCGCCTAATTGCCGAGGCAATTAGGCGCGTTGCCCGGTTCTCAAGCTGCCGCGCGGGCCGGTAAACCCGTACGGTTTTTTGCTGCGCAAAAAACCGTACACAGTAAACCGCGCGATTTTGCGAAGCAAAATCGCGGGGAACCTGCCTGGCCGCGCCCCTGTGTATGCTTCGCATACACAGGGGCGCGGTTTGCCGCTGGGCGCGCGCAAGGGATTGCAGCGGAAAGCCCACAGGATTTGCATTGGCAAATCCGAGGACTTGTAGCGGAAAGCCCGGTTTTTGGCGCTTCGCGCCAAAAATGCGCCAAAATTCCGAATTATAAATGAGTTATTGAACAGGGTCGAAGAAGTCAAAAAAAAATACATAAAGAGAAAAACTTTTTCGACTTTGCGGTAAAAATTCTGATTTTTTATCAGCATGCTGGTCAAAATGATTTTATATGTGAATTGCTTCCGCCAGGACATTCAAAGCCTCTGGCGTTGCGCGGCACGTTCCTCCAGCGCCTGTTTCACCCGAAGCGGATCGCTTTTGTTTTCCGTTACAATCCGGCTTACCGCGTCATAGCCAAGAAGAGGAACCCAGGCCGCCGCGAAAGCGCAGGAGGCGTCCAGAAGTTCGGCGCATTTCCCGCTGTCCGCTTCAAGGATTTCTATACATTTCGTGCGCAGCAGCGAAACCGCGCGTTCAAGGAGAGACAGGCTTTCCAGCAGGCAGTCCGCAATCAAAGGCAAAAAGGCGTTCAGCTCAAACTCGCCGTGGCAGGCGGCCTGGGTAATCGCGCAGTCGTTTGCGATAACACGCATCCCGGCCTGGATAACCGTTTCAGGAATAACCGGATTAACCTTCCCCGGCATGATGGTACTGCCCGCCTGAAGCGGGGCAAGCCTGATTTCCCCCAGACCCCCGCGCGGCCCGGAGTTCATGAGCCGCAGGTCATGGGAAATTTTTATCAGATTAACCGCCAGGGCCTTGAGAAGCCCCGAAACTTCGACAAAAACATCGTTGTTTTGGGTAATATCCAGAGGGTACTCCGCCGCGGCAAGACCTATTCCCGTAAGACGCCGCAATTCCTCAATAACGCCGAAACGGTACTTCCTGTTCGCGCTGTCCCCAAGACCCACCGCCGTGCCACCCAGGTTGACCATACGCAGACGTTCCTCAACCTTGTACAGCCGCCAGCGATCCCTGCCAAGGGCCTGCGCCCAGGCGCCGAACTCCAGCCCAAGAGTAATAGGCATCGCGTCCATCAACTGCGTGCGCCCAAGTTTCCTGACACCCGCGAACTCGTTTTCCCTGGCCTGAAAAGCCTCCTGAAGTTCCGCGCAGCCCCCGCTTAGGTCCCGCAGCAGCTCAATCGCCGCAATGCGCAAAGCCGTGGGATACACATCGTTTGTCGACTGCCCCCGGTTTACATCGTCCAGCGGATGAACGCTTTCGTAATCGCCGGGAGCCTTTCCCAGAATCCGCAGAGCAAGATTGGACAAAACCTCATTCACGTTACTATGGGTAGACGTGCCCGCTCCTCCCTGTAAAGCGTCCACGATAAACATATCGTCCGCCCCGCCCGCGAGAACTCTGTCACAGGCAACGGCAAGGGCGCCATAAACTTCCGTATCACGGGCGCCGGTTCCCAGCCCCGCAAGGGTAAGGGCCGCCGCCTTCTTTACCTTTACGATAGCGTATACCAGACGCTGGTTTGTCCGTTTATACCCCAGAGCGAAATTGTCCCGCGCCCGCGCGCTCTGAATACCGTACAGGGCCTCATCCGGCAGGGACACTTCACCGAGACTGTCTTTTTCCGTTCTCACACGTCATATCTCCACACGACCCTGAATTTGATCCAATTTCAATTCAATATCGGAATTTGGGCGCATTTTTT
>JAISAF010000225.1 GCA_031266855.1 Spirochaetales bacterium | reverse complement strand
GCCTTTTCGCCAAGAATTTTTTCAACTTCCTTTCGAGACATTTTAAAAGTAATTATTTTACCGTCATCTTCTATGCCGGCATAAGGATTTATTACAACTGCCATCAAATACCTTCTTTCAGCTATTTCTTCAATTATATTTTATAATTATGATAATGTCAACCAGTTCCTTATTGTATTTTTAATTTTCATTGAATGTATCTATCCATTTATATAAATCTTCATGTAATTCTGTATCGCTATTTACGAATCCTTTTTCGTTACCATCTGCTGATTTTAATGATATTTTCCATTCTCCAATAGACGATTGGTCTAAATTATTAAATACACTAAATAAAACCCCTTCAATTGATTCTTTAATAAGATTTTTTAATTGTTCTTTTGATTCATTATTCAATTTTGAAAATTGTTCCCTATAATTTTTATCCGTCTTTGCTATATCACTATCCGGGCGCACAAATGGTTGGGGCGGTTCTATATTGTCCATAAAATCACAACACCTGTCAAACCAATAATTTATTGATGTTGAAACCAGCGAACCAAAATATAAATTAATAATTTCATCAATTTTTTCAGGTATTTCAATATTTTTGTCTTTTAAGTATGATATTATTTTCTCTTTCATTTTATTCCTCCATAAAAACTTAATATTATTTTGCAAAATATTTTTGATATTGTCAATTCATTTTATTGTATGATTTTTCAATCTATGGCTTTCCGCGGAAGGAGGCCCCGCAAAATTGCACAGCAATTTTGCGGCTTTGCCGCTGGGCGCGCGCAAGGGATTGCAGCGGAAAGCCCGCAGGATTTGCATCGGCAAATCCGAGGACTTGGAGCGGAAAGCCCGGTTTTTTTGGACACGCGAAGCGCGTCCAAAAAAATGCGCCCGAAGACGGGCGCTTTCCGATAGGAAGTTTATTATATGGGCGCTCACCGCGCCCCCGGAATGCGCCCGAAGACAGTCGCTCTCTGATGGGAAGTTTATTCTCCGGTTCCCGGTTTCACAGTCCCAGAATCCGCGCGTATGCCTGGAGTTCCTGATCCTCTGGCGCGCCTTTGAGCACCTGCGAGGCAAGGACTTTTCCTAACTGCACGCCTTCCTGATCGAAGCTGTTGACGTTCCAGATAAAACCCTGAAACATGATTTTGTTTTCGAAGTGCGCAAGAAGGGAACCCAGCACGGCGGGGGTCAGGCGCCGCGCCCACAGCAGGCTTGAGGGACGGTTTCCGGCGAAACTTTTGTTGGGGTTCGCGTCGCCCTTTCCTTTGGCGAAGGCGATAATCTGCGCGGCGAGGTTGGCGTTTAGTTTTTTCTGGCTGGAAGACCCTTCAAAATCCAGATCGTCTTTCCGCTGGGACTCGTGAAAACCTACAAACTGCAAGGGGATGGTGTCCGTGCCCTGGTGCAGAAGCTGGTAGAAGGAATGCTGACCGTTGGTACCCGGTTCGCCGAAGACCAGAGGGCCGGTAGGATATGAAAGCGGCCTGCCCTCGCGGCTGACATGTTTGCCGTTTGATTCCATGTCAAGCTGCTGGAGGTGGGCGGGAAAACGGGACAGGGCCTGGCTGTAGGGCAGCACCGCTGTCGCGGGCAAGCCCAGGACATTGCGCTCGTACACTCCGAAGAGCGCGTCAAGGAGCGCGGCGTTTTTTTCGATCTCCGGCTGGAGGCACAGTTTATCGGTTTCAGCCGCGCCGGCAAGCAGCTCTGCGACCATCGCGCTGCCGAAGGCAAGGGTTAAAACGGCGGTTCCCACAGCGCTGGTCGCCGAGTAACGGCCGCCGATAAAATCGTCCATAAAAAAAGACGTTAAATAGGCGCTGGACTTTGCCATCGGACTGGTCGCGGAGGTTACCGCGATAATGTGCTTTTCAGGAACCAGGCCGGGAATCCCCGCCGCCTGAAGAGCTCTACGGACAAAAGCCTCGTTGGTCAAAGTCTCCTGCGTTGTCCCGCTCTTGGATACAATAATAAAAAGCGATGTTTCAGGATTAAGACCCGAAAGCACTTCGGAAGCATCGTCCGGGTCGACATTGGAAATAAAACGCGCCGCCATCTTCCGAGCCATCCCCTCACCGGCGCAGTAGTTTGTAAGCGCTATATACAGGGCGCGCGGCCCCAGGTCGGATCCGCCGATGCCGATTTGTACAACCGTATCAAACGCCTTGCCCGTAGAACCGCGAATCCCGCCTGAGTGAACCTCTCCGGCAAACGCGTTAATCTTTTCCACCTGTTCGAGGTAAAAAGCCCGCAGATTTTTCCCCTCGTGAATAACATCCTTCCCCAGCTGTCCGCGCGCGAGATGATGCAGCACCATGCGCTTTTCGCCGGTATTCATGGTCTCCCCATCCACAAGCGCCCGGTATTTCGCGATAAGCCCGGCCTCATCCGCAAGCTCCTGAAGAACCGCCAGGATTTCAGGCGTGAAACTCTTCGCCGCGTAGTTGTAGGCAAGCCCCGAACCCGCGTCTATGGAACAATCGCGTATCCTCTGCGCAGTAATAAGTTTTTTCAGATGCGCGGGCCACACCAGCCTCTTTAACCTCGCGAAAGATTTCAGCGTATCAAGATTGGCATAATTTATACTCATGGTCTTCCTCCTGTTGCACTTTATGGAAGTCTAACGGATTTCCAGCCGCGAGTCAAATTCCCTATTGGCAACAAACCATCTTCGGGCGCGTTTTTTTGTCCGCTTACGCGGACAAAAAAACCGGGCTATCCGTTCCAATCTTTTTTACCGCTACGCGGTAAAAAAGGATTTCCACTACTATCCCTCGCGCGCGCACCAGCGCCTAACTGTAGCCATAAAAGCAGGGTGCGGATTTTTGCCGGGCAAAAATCCGCGCTTCCCC
>JAISAF010000204.1 GCA_031266855.1 Spirochaetales bacterium | reverse complement strand
AATGCGTGATGTGCCACCAGGTTTTTTTGCGGTCCGCCGCAAAAAAACACGTCTCTATCACCGCCGGCTGCCGCCACCACGATTACAGGCGACCGTTACGCTTGCAGGTTTGGAACCAGACCCGCAAAATTGCGAAGCAATTTTGCGACCAGCCAGCTTGAGAACCAGGGCTGTCAAACCAGACCCGCGAAATTGCCTCCGGCAATGCTGTTTTCACGCTTAAAATACTTCCGTCAGTAATTCCCAGCCGCCGCCTGTTTCATCCCTGTATCCGGTCTGGCAAATGAATAGGCCGCCGCTTTCGCTGTCTTTACGGACAAAGCCTCCACGCAGATTGTTTTGCCTTATATATGTTACAAGGTATTGGAACTTCGGGGAAGAAAACGAGTCTTTTTCCGTACCGCCGCCGGTTCGGGAAAACCTTTCTCCTGTCTTAATTATCCATATCTTAGTTTTGACACTTACTACATAATCGGGACAAAAGGTATGCTGCTGTTCCATTGTCTCATCATCACAGACGATGCAGAAGTACCGCTGGCCGCTGTCCCCGTTTCTGTAAAACCAGTCAACATTTCTGTTGTTCTCACAATAGCGTTCAAATTCCTTTTCCACTACTGATCGCGCTTTTGCACTGCCGCGGCAGTCTTTATAAACGTTTTTTGACAGCGGCTTTTTCCCGTTTAAGACAGGAGTATATGTTTCAAGTATTTCGTCCAGTGCTTTCCGGTATTCCCCGAAAACAGAAGCCGCTTCCCCGGTGTTAATTTCCTTTTCCATGCCGGACAGCCAGGTAAGCAGGATGCAGGTGTTTTCGTCCTGTCCGGCGCGGGCGATATATTTGCGGATTAAATTTATTTTTTTGGTAAGTTCCCTGCACTCCTGTTTTGACACATTAGCTGACATTTCTATCAGGCGTATTTTCGCTGATAGATGCCCGCGGATACTCTAAAACATCCGCGGAGTTCCCCGCCGCGTTCCGTCTGTTTTCACCGGCAGGGTTTCTGTTTCCAAACTTTTCAGTGGCGTGTGGTAAGGCTGGTAAAGCTGTTCGCCGTGAATAATAGCGATATTCCATTCTGTTCCTCTTTGAAGAAAGTCCTTAGAAAGAGTATATCACAGCCCATGACAGCGGATCACTGCCTGTCCGGGAATTCGCGGTTTAGACTCATAGTAAACACTACTGGCAGCCGGGCCTTTTTCAGTGAAGAAAAAATTCACCACGAAGCCGGGGGAATCAAAAAAACGCGCCTGAAGAGTTTGTTACCGGCCCCTTGTACCTGGGGGGCTGATAAAGTAAACTCGGTGTATGGATCGCCGGAAAAAAATTTCCGATCTTTATAAAAAGACCATGCGGAGCGGCTCCGCCGCGGATAAAACGGAAGATGTTTTTATGCCGGTAAATGTGGCGGCTGCGCACGGGGCCGTCGCGGAGAAAGCCCTGCCGGTTCGTGTGGAAAAGGCGGATGCCGGGGAACCCAGCCAGGGAGCGGCGGTTTCCGGCAAGAGCGCTCCGGATCCCGCGCCTTCTTCCGCCGCTCCTGGTTTTTTGAAGCTGACGGGGAAAAGGGAGACTTCGGTGCGAAAGGCGGCGAAGTTTCTTATGCTTATTGGCAGGGACGAGGCGGCGGGTGTTATGCGCCATTTTACTCCTGAAGAGGCGCAGGCTGTCGCCCGCGAGATTGCCGGTATACGCCGCATAGAAAATGCCGAGGCGGAAAAAATCCTAGGCGAGTTCGGGCTGCTGCGGGAGGCGCTGAAAACTCCTGTGGGGGGCGTGGAGGCGGCGAGGAGCATTCTGGTAGGCGCTTTTGGGGAAGAGCGGGGAAGGGAAATTCTTTTTCGCAGTATCCCCTCGGATACGGAAAAGTTTTTTAGTTTTCTGGAGGGTTTTCAGCCGCAGCAGCTTCAGCTTCTTTTCAGGAAAGAGCCGCCGGAAGTGCTTGCTATTGTTATGCCGTACCTGGATACGGATACGGCTTCAAAGCTGCTGCCGCTTCTGGGGAAAACCTACCGCAGGAATTTAATTCAGCGTATGGCGAAAACGGAAAAGATTTCCCGCGATGTTCTTGTCCGTATGGAAGACGCCCTGCGGGAGAGGGCGCGAAAACTCTCGGCGCCTACGCTGGAGGAGGAGATGGACGGGAAGGGCGCGCTGGCGGAAATTTTAAAATACGTGGATATTCATGAAGAAGAAAAAATCCTGAAAAATATCGAGGAGGACAATCCTGTTATCGCCGGGGAAATCAAGGAGAGGCTTTTTACGATAGATGTGCTTGATTATATGGAGGATACGGATCTTCAGAAAATTCTGCGGGATATGATGGATCAGGAGATAGCCCTGCTTTTGAAAGGGAAAAGCGATAGTATCCGCGCGAAAATTCTGATGAATGTTTCCGCCCGCCGCCGGGATTTTGTTGCTGACGAGTACCGGCTTCTGGGTGCTGTTCCGAGAAAAGATGTTGATACCGCTACGCGGGATTTTCTGAATTTATTAAAGCGGCTCCAGGACGCGGGCGATATTATTTTCCGAAGGGAAAATGATGTGTGGGTGTAGGATGTTTTTTTCAGCAGTTCGTAAGTTCAGGGTCATAGCAAAAACCGCTTGGCAACCGTTTCTTTTTTAAAGCGGAATGCTATTTGAGACTACTACCGCTTGCTTTTTTAGGGGCTTGCCTGGTAAGTAAAATCCTCCAAATTGTAAACAATGTGGAGGAACCTGTAAAGACTTTTTGTTACCGTTATCAGGCACGGGAGAAAATTGCGGTGGCACAATTTTCTCCCTAAGAATTTAAAATTACAAATTATCAGCAGTTATTTTTTTTGTTTTTCATTCCTTCCTTGATAATTTCGCTGGCGCCGCTTTCCCGGTTAATTTCGTACTGGTAGAGTTTGGTGCTCAGGTATTTCAGGCCCGTATCGTTTGCGAGGCAGACAATCGTTTTCCCACGGGCTTCGCCCTGGAGGAGCTTTATGGCGGCGCGGACATTCGCTCCGGCTGAAAATCCTCCGAAGATTGCTTCTACCGCGGCAAGCTCGCGGGTAGTCTGGGTACATTCCTGGTCCGAAATAAGGACCGACCCGTCAACATTGGTTTCGTCCACAAGTTCGCGTTTTACGGCATATCCGCCGCCCTGAATAACATGGATCGGATTTTCGCTGGGGGTATGGCCGCCGTAGACGCCGCCTTTTTCCGGCTCCACAACGAAGCATTTGATATTTTTGTTATACGCTTTGAGGCCCTTCGCGATTCCCGCATAAGTGCCGCCAGTGCCTACGAAGTCAACAAAATAATCGATTTTTCCATCGGTCTGTTCCCAGATTTCCCGCGCTGTTCCTTTTTCGTGCGCCATGCTGTTATCGGGATTGTAAAACTGATTTGTCAGAAAAGCGCCGTTTTTTTCGGCAAACTCTATCGCGGCCTCTTCGACTTTTTTGAGGTCGGCGCCTGTTACCGATCCCCGCGGGGAGGTGGGAAGCTGATCCACAAGCAGAAGATCCGCGCCCAGACCTTTCATCATCTGCATTCTTTCCAGCGAGTTGCCTTTGCTCATCGCGGCCACAAAGGGATAGCCTTTTACCGCGCAGACAACCGCCAGCCCGTTGCCGGTATTCCCCGAAGTTTCTTCCACTACAGTCTGCCCTGGTTTCAAAAGGCCCTTTCTCTCCGCTTCCTCTATCATATAGAGCGCTATGCGGTCTTTCTTTGAAGCGCCCGGATTCAGCATTTCCAGCTTCACAAGGATTCTGCCTTCGACGCCGTACTTTTTACACAAGCGGCTGATTTCCACAATCGGCGTATTGCCGATACACTCAAGAACACTTTTTCTAATGTCACCCATTTTCTATTCCTCCTGTTGTACCTTACACATACCTTTTGTTTTTTTAGAACCTGTTTCAAAATTCCTCACGCATTTTTTTCCGTGGAAAACCAGCGCGCGAAACAGCTTTTCCCGCATCCTGAAAACAAGTTCCTTTTAAAATCAATTCTGAACGGATTCGCGCGATTTGTAAAGAGGTATTTTATTTTTTTTCGTTA
>JAISAF010000089.1 GCA_031266855.1 Spirochaetales bacterium | reverse complement strand
GCATTTCTTTTCAACTATATGCTATACTGCCTTTGTAGCCATCATCTACCTTAGGGCGTCCTTCGGGTTCGACCCTGTATGATCCGGGTGTATGGCCGGATCATTTGGCCTTCTTTCCTTCGGGGGGGAAGGCCTCTTTTTTATGCTCCGCATATCTATTTTTATCTGCATGCGCATAACTAAAAAGTAAGGATCAAAGCAGTTACCGCGGCAGCCTGGAACCAGGCTGCCGCGCCGCTGGGCGGCGCGAGGGATTGGAGGGATGCGAAGCAGCCACAGCGCGGAGCGCTGGGGCCGCAGCGATAGCGGAGTCCCGGAAAGCCCGGTTTTTTTGCCCGCGGCGCGGGCAAAAAAACGCGCCCAAATTCCCGCGCGTTTCGTCATCTTTAATATATCTATCGAAAAAAATTGACAAATCCTGATTGGGGTGTAATATGTATAAAACTATAAATTAGGAGGATTTTGATGATGAAAAAGACACTGATTTTGTTTAGTCTTGTCTTCCTGCTCGTGGCCGGGTTTGCGTTCGCCACAGGCTCTTCCGAAGGCGGCGCTACGCAGGCGCAGGTTGTCAAGATGAGGATTTCGGGGAACAATCCTGATGGGACGCCGGCGACTGAGGGGTACAAATACTTTTCTTCAAAACTGAAGGAGCTGACGAACGGGGGTATCGCGCTTGATGTTTTTCCTTCGGGCCAGCTTGGCGCGGAGCGGGAGGTAACGGAACAGGTCAAGGCGGGCGCGCTTGAGTTCGCGCATGTTTCGGCGGGTTTCCTTGGGGCTTTTGTTACGTCGATAGATGTTTTTAATGTGCCGTATCTTTTTCGCAGTCATGATCACTACTGGAACGTTATGACCGGCCCGATAGGCGAGGGCATGCGGGGCGATGTTGAGAAGTGGGGGGCCAGGCTTTCGATATGGGTGGATGGCGGTTCCCGTTCATTTTATAACAATACGCGTCCTATTACCAAACCGGATGACCTAAAGGGTTTGAAAATCCGCGTTATGGGAAGTCCTGTTATGATCAAAACCATGCAGTTTCTTGGCGCGAGTCCTACTACTACCGCTTACGCGGAGGTGTATAACGCCCTGCAAACCAGGGTTATCGATGGCGCGGAGAACAGTCCCAACAGTGTCGCCAGCATGAAGCATAACGAGGTGGCGAAATTTTTCTCCCTGAACGAACACATGAAGATTCCTGATATCGTTCTTATGAGTAATACAGCCTGGAACAAACTTGATAACGCGGGAAAAGAGGCGGTTAAAACGGCCGAGACCGACGCGCAGGGCTGGATTAAAACCGAATGGGCCCGGCAGGAAAGTCTGTCTCTTGAGGCCTGCGGCAAGACTATGACAATTAATACGATCCCGGATAAAACGGCTTTTATTACCGCGGTTTTGCCTTTGCATACGGATCCGGAAATTACGGCGAAGTTTGGCGACCTGGTCGAAAGAATCAAGAACGCGCAATAACCGCGCCTTTCTCATTAATAAGGCGGAGCTTCCCGCTCCGTCTTTTTTTGGAGTTACGCATGAATGCTTTTAATAAATTCTCAGCGGGATATACGCGTTTTATGAATATTCTTACAAGGTTCGTTCAATGGTTCCTTATCGGCGTGCTGGGCGCTATGACGGTTTCGGTTTTTATCAGCGTTGTGACGCGTTACGCCTTTGCCTGGACTATGCCCTGGTCCGATCCGGTAGCGCGTTACGGTCAGACCTGGATTATGCTTTTGGGTTCTTCTCTTGTTCTGCGCAAGGGTATGCACATCGGTATCGAGAACTTTGTTAATCTGTTTCCCGATACTGTCCGGCAGGTTGTCCGCAGGATAAATGTTCTTCTTATTCTCGCTTTTTCCGTTGCCATGATGGTACAGGGTTTTAATCTTATTGGGATAGCAAAGGACCAGCTTATTCCCGAACTGGGGATTCCCATGCAGTACATTTACTACATGATACCTGCGGCGGGCATGGTTCTTATTCTTACGTGTGTTGAGTTTCTTCTTAAAGCGCGTATTGATTCCCTGGTTGCCAGTGAATAGGGGGCGTATATGACAGTAGCTATTCTTCTTTTAGGTTTTTTCCTTTTGCTCCTTATGGGTGTACCGATAGCCTTCGGGGTCGGGCTTGCCGCCTTGGGAGCCATTATTTCCGCCGGTATTCCGGTTTTTGTTATTTTCCAGCGGATGTTCGGAGGGGTTGACAACTTTACCCTGCTGGCGATTCCGTTTTTTATTTTTATGGGAAATATTATGGAACGCGGCGGAATCGCCGACCGCATTGTGGGATTCGCCAATGTCCTTGTCGGACGGGTCCGGGGAGGCCTGGCGGCGGTCAATGTACTTGACAGTATGTTTTTCGCGGGCATCTCCGGTTCCGCTGTGGCGGATGTAGCGTCCATCGGCGCCATTATTATTCCCATGATGTATAAGCAGGGTTATGAAAAAGGCTTTTCCGTGGCCCTTACCTGTACGACGGCGACCATCGGCCTTATTATCCCTCCGTCCAATACGATGATTCTTTACTCCTTTGTGGCGGGCGGGGTTTCCATCGCGGATCTTTTTGCCGCCGGTTTTATACCAGGGTTCCTTGTAGGACTGGGTCTTTTGGTTGTTGTTTTCGTGGAAGCCCGTGTACACAACTATCCCCGGCATGTAGTGCCATCGTTCAAGGAAGCTGTCCGTATTACGCGGGAAGCCATGATGAGCCTTGTCATTTTCATTATTATTGTCGGCGGGATTATCGTGGGATTCTGCACCGCCACGGAAGCGGCGGTTTTCGGCGTTGTGTATGCCCTGTTTCTTACCATTTATGGCTACAAGGAAATGAAATGGAAGGATTTACCCCGCATTATGCTGAATACCATCCACACAACGGCCATCGTTATTTTCCTTATCGCGACATCCACAGCCTTCTCCTATGTTATGACCGCGGAAAGAGTGCCTGTGGTTATCTCAAATTTTCTGCTTGGCATTACCGAAAACAAATACCTTCTGCTCCTTCTCATCAATATCATGCTGCTTTTTGTAGGAATGGTGATGGATCAGTCACCGGCGATTCTGATTTTTACGCCTATCCTTCTGCCCATAGCGCTGAAGCTTGGAATGTCCCCGGTTCAGTTTGGCCTTATGCTGCTGGTAAACCTGTGTATCGGCGGGGTGACTCCGCCCGTGGGAGGCGTTTTGTTTGTGGGGCTGGGCATTGGAAAGATAACCATTACCCAGATTTTGCGGCCGCTTCTTTTGTGCATTCTGCCCATGTTCATCGTTGTGCTTTTGATTGCCTATGTTGAACCGATTACTATGGTACTGCCCAGAATTCTGTTTGGCAGGTAAGTCAGCGGATTTTATATATGCGGGCGCATTCCGCGGGCGCGATAGCGCCCACGGAACCGAGCTTTCCGCTGCAAGTCCTCGGATTTGCCCATGCAAATCCTGTGGGCTTT
>JAISAF010000071.1 GCA_031266855.1 Spirochaetales bacterium | reverse complement strand
GTCTTAACTTCTCCGACAGGCATTGCTTTCATAATGACTAATATACCATCTTTTTGACAACTTGTCAATATATTTTTATTAGACTTGTTCGATAACCTTCCGGTTCTCTCACAAGTCTGGCGAATTTGCCGCAAAATGGCGGCAAATTCGGCTGTTTTTATATTGAAACGGTTCCCTAAGCTGTGGGGTTTCCGAACACCTCTATTCATATTTTATTTTCAATTATTTCACCATAATTTATTTCATTTAGTTCAACTATTTTCCCGAAATAGTTGTTTACTAATACCATATAACTGTATCTGCCAGTTATACCAAAATTTCCTATTTTTGCTTTATCAATACCATATATTCCTCTAATATCCTGCATACCATCTTTAGGAAATTTTTCAATAAAATCATTTAGAGATTCATCTATATCAATATCCTTATTCCGCTTCGATTTACATATAATGAAGATAATGATAGAACCGTAAATAAAATCTATAAATTTTTTATTCTTTGAATAATATAAAACTTTATTTAATGTCTCATTAAAATAACTATTTTGTTTTATATCGATAAAAATATATCCACATTCCTTTTCCTCCGGTTCTTCCAATTTTATATCGTTATTTAATATTTTTTCTATTGTTTTTTTATCCAGATATTTTGAAAACATCTTTTTTATATACATTTTCTGCATAATTTCTTTTATTATCATAAAATACCCCGGTTAGATGGTATACATTATGATTTTCATTATGTCAATCTTTTTTATGCGCCGCATTTTTTTTGAAAAATTATGGCGCATAACTCCCTTTTCTACTTTTTCGACTTAGCGGTAAATTTTTCTTTGCGGTACAGTATAATCATCTCTTTTAAAATTGCGGGTCAAGTTTAGCCGCTGGGCGGCGCAAGGGATTGCAGCGGAAAGTCCACAGGATTTGCATGAGCAAATCCGAGGACTTGGAGCGGAAAGCCCGGTTTTTTTTGACGGGCATTGCCCGCCAAAAAAAATGCGCCCGAAGACGGTCGCTTATCGGCTCTTCGACCTTTGTACACGACATAGACTTTTTTGAGCCTCTCGCCCGTGTTGCTGGTAAAATCACACGCTTTCGCGTGCGTTTGTTTGGGCGTGATAGGTATTGAATTGTAATGGCCGCTCACGCGGCCACGGAATACGCTCGAAACATAAAGATTCCTATGCGTTTATCATAGGTTAAGCCTACTGTTTATTTCCCTCCGCGGTTTGGTTTTTTCCCGATGACTTGCACAGTTTTTCCAGAACAACGATAACAACAAAGAAAACGGCAAGGGAAGCGAAAACGGTTCCCATGCCCGCGGCCATTAAAAGAAATCCTGTTTGAATAATAGTCATTTTTCTTTCCTTCACTTACAGAAATAATTGTACAAGCACGGGAACCAGGGCAAGGACTATGCCCCCGGCCATGATGGAACCTAACTGGCCCGATACATTGGCGCTTACCGCCTGCATCAGAATAAAAGTCTGGAAGTCCTCTTCCTGCGCCATCCTGTGAATAACACGCGCCGACATGGGAAAGGCGGAAATCCCGGCGGCTCCTATCATGGGATTGATTTTTGTTTTAAGAAACAGGTTAAGGAATTTCGCGAAGAGTACGCCGCCGGCGGTATCAAAAACAAATGCAACCAGTCCCATAAGAAGAATAAGAAGGGTAACAGGCGTCAGGAAGGCTTCGGCCCGCATGGTAGAACCGATTGTGATGCCCAAAAGAAGCGTTACAAGACTTGCCAGTTCATTTTGGGCGGAAAGGGACAGCCGTTCCAGAACACCGCACTCGCGGATAAGATTGCCGAACATCAAAAGACCCACAAGGGGAACACTGATGGGAGCAATAATTCCCGCGAGGATCGTAATCAGGATGGGGAATAAAATCTTTACTATCTTTGAGACATCCGCATCGTGGTAGGTCATTTTGATTTTCCGTTCACTCTTCGTTGTCAGAAGGCGGATAATCGGCGGCTGGATTATCGGAACCAGCGACATATACGAATAAGCGGCGACGGAAATCGGCCCCAGGTAATCGCGGGCGAATTTGCTAGCCACGAATATTGAAGTCGGGCCGTCGGCTGCTCCGATAATACCCACCGAAGCGGCAAGTTTCAGAAGGTCCCCGCTGTTCATACTGGCAAGCTGGGGAATATACGGAGCCACGAAGAGTACACCGCAAATCGTAGCGAAAATCCCAAACTGAGCCGCCGCCCCAAAGAAAATCATGATCGGCATTTTCAAAAGCGGAGTAAAGTCGATCATAGCCCCGACAGCAACGAAAATCAAAACAGGAAAAAGCTCTGTCAGGATTCCCGAAGTAAAAAGAATCTGAAGAACCCCGGGAGCGCCATCAAACTCCCACACCGTGCTCAAAGGCAGGTTGACCAGAATAGCTCCAAACCCAATAGGCAGGAGGAGCATCGGTTCGTACTCTTTTTTAACGGCAAGAAAAATAAGAATGCCGCCAATAAGATACATTACGAAATGCGTCCACTGAAGCGCGTAGAAGCCCTCGAATACCGCGCTGAAAAGATGATTCATCCGTGTATCTCCTTCACGTATGTTATACGATCCCCATACGGGGCCGGTTAATGTCCTAATTATACCTGAATAATCAACTTTATGCAAAAGCGTAATTCCATATATAAGCGCAAACCTCTGATCCCTGGCGCCTCCCGGCGAAGACGCCGGGACCGGGCTATCCGCTGCAAGTCCTCGGAAGCGCCTATGCGCTTCCTGCGGGCTTTCCGCTCCTATCCAGGATGCATGGGCGAGCAGCGAATTTGCGCATGCAAATTCGCGACCAGCCCCTGGCGCGCGCATCAACGGCTCACCCAGGGCCGTAAACGCGGACCCGCGCACCTAACGGGCTTCTCACGCTCCCGCGCGACTGAATTTTTAGAGCTGCCGCTGGGCCAGGAAAAAGAGGGCCACAGCGGTTATGGGGATTTCCGGTATGGAAATCCCCAGGGTTATCGAACAAGCTAATGAGTAGCGTAAAAAATTATGGTATTCCCTGGACAGGAGAGAATGGTTAAAGGGGTACGAATTGATTGTTGCACCGGATAAATATTCCTGCTGGAAGAGACAAACATTCAAAGATGATATACGCTGAAATAGTTTTGAATGACAAACAAACTTCTTAAAGACCTGCTCCAGCACGTTTTAACCTTCTCCGGCTTCGCGGTTAAAAAATTCTGCGGGGCAGGTTTAGTCCGTGCCGCCTGGTTTCCGCCGGAAAAGCCGGCTGTCAAGCGGTTTTTTTAGGAAATTCTGAAAAAACCGCTTGACAGCCGCGGCGAATCCGTTTATATTGTATATATGAGCATTCGTTCAACTGTTATAGGGGCGTTATGGCAAAGGCTATTGTAGACATTGAAAGCTGTGATTGCAGCGTAATCCACGAGGAGGTGGTTGCTTCTGTCAGGAAAAAAATGCCTGACGATGAGACCTTGCTGAATCTGGCGGATTTGTTCAAGGTTTTCAGTGATTCCACGCGGGTCAAAATTCTCTGCGCCCTTCTGCGGGCGGAAATGTGCGTCTGCGATATCGCGGCTCTTTTGGGAATGAGCAAATCCGCTATTTCCCACCAGTTGCGGACTCTGCGGCAGACCCGGCTTGTGAAGTACCGCAGGGAGGGGAAGGTGGTCTATTATTCTTTGGAGGACGAACATGTGGGAAACATTTTTGCTCAGGGGCTGGTTCATGTCAGCGAATAAAGGGGCGGTGATTTTTTTTGCGCCGATAGTTGAACAGGTAATCAATTGTTCACTGTTTACTTTAATGAAAGAGGATTATGAGCGAAGGGAAAAAGAAATTTACCGCAAAGCCGGAGAAGTAAAAGGAGTTGATGAAGGAAGGATAAAAAACTTATTTGACGTATTTGCTTTCGCGGTTAAAAAATTCCGCGGGCAAGGAACAGAGTGCGTACGGGGCCTGGTTCCAGGGCCGTCCGCTAACAAATTGTGTCGCGATTTGTTAGCCGCAACTTGTACGGTCAGGGTTAGCCGCAAAATTGCGGCTGCCTGGTTATACGCACATAATTGCTAAAGCAGCAATTATGTGTCCGCGGAATTGCCCGTGGCAATTCCGCGGACAGCCGCTGGGCGCGCGCAAGGGATAGGAGCGGAAAGCCCACAGGATTTGCATAAGCAAATCCGAGGACTTGGAGCGGATAGCCCGGTTTTTTGCGGCGTTAGCCGCAAAAAATGCGCCCAAAAAAAATATGCTGTCCGGCTTTTGGAAAAACAGCGCCGGGAAAGCGCGTTAGGAGAAATTATGGAAGTGGTGAAACGGGAATATATTTTGCGGAATCTGTGCTGCCCAAAATGCGCGGCGAAAATCCAGAGGCGTGTCGGCGCTCTGGAGGGGGTAAGCGGGGCGGTGGTGAATTTTTCTGTGCAGAAACTTACTATCGAAGCGCGCTCGCGGGACGACGGGCTGTGGGACGATATTCTTGCGCGTACCGGCGGGATTATTAAGGGGCTTGAGCCTTCTATTGAGATTGAAGCTGAACGCGGGCCGCGGGAGGGGGAGGCTTTTCCTGATGGCGGGACGGCGAAGGACAGTGGGAAATCCGTTTCGGTACGGGCGTGGCTGCGGCGTGCGGGTCTTATTCTTGGTATGATTCTTTTTGCCGCGGGGATTGGGCTGGATTATTTTTTTGCTGACGGCGGGGAGACGCCGCCATTTGTGCGGCTGAGTGTTTTTCTTGCGGGTTATTTTCTGGTGGGCGGCGGGGTGCTTATTGGGGCGGCAAAAAATATCGCGCGGGGAGAAATTTTTGATGAAAACTTTTTGATGAGCATTGCTACCATCGGGGCTTTTGTTATAGGCGAATACCCTGAGGGCGCAGCGGTGATGATTTTCTACCGGATTGGCGAGGCGTTTCAGAATTACGCTGTGGGGCGTTCGCGAAGGTCGATATCCGCGCTTATGGATATCCGGCCCGATTACGCGGGTTTGAAAACCGCCTCCGGTATTCAGAGGGTGGCCCCGGAGCGGGTGAATATAGGGGACCTTATTGTGGTAAGGCCCGGCGAGAAGATTCCTCTGGACGGTGTTGTGGTGGACGGGTTTTCCGCGCTGGACATCTCGGCTCTTACCGGGGAATCCCTGCCGCGGGATGTGGAGAAGGGCAGCGATGTTCTTTCGGGTTCAATTAACAAAAGCGGGCTTCTTACCATCAGGGTAACTAAGGTTTTTGGGGAATCCACGGTTTCCAAAATCCTAAGTCTGGTGCAGAACGCGGGGAATAGAAAATCTGTTACTGAAAACTTTATTACTAAATTTGCCCGCTACTATACTCCGGCTGTGGTGGCCGCTTCCGCCGCGCTGGCGGTTGTGCCGCCGCTGTTTATTTCCGGGGCGTCCTTTGCCGAATGGGGTAGCCGCGCGCTGGTTTTTCTTGTTGTTTCCTGCCCCTGCGCTTTGGTTATTTCTATTCCGCTAAGTTTCTTTGGCGGCATAGGCGGGGCTTCGCGCAATGGCATTCTTATAAAGGGGAGTAACTATCTTGAAGCGCTTACCAGTGTGGACACTGTGGTTTTTGACAAAACGGGAACCCTGACCAAAGGGGTGTTCAGCGTAACGGGGATAGTCCCGGCACAGGGTTTTACGGAAGAAAGGCTGCTCTACCACGCCGCCTGCGCGGAATCAGGTTCCAATCATCCCATTGCCCTTTCAATCGTAAAGGCCTGGGGCAAAGAGATTGACGCCGCGGCGGCAGACGGTTTTGAAGAGATTGCCGGGAAGGGCGTGCGCGTACACGTGGAGGGTGAGACGGTGCTGGCAGGGAACGCCAGGCTGCTTGAGGCCGCGGGAATCTCTGTTCCTGTGGCGGAAGAGATAGGAACAGTGGTGTATCTCGCGGTGAATAATGAGTACGCCGGATACCTGGTTATTTCCGACGGGCTGAAGGCCGACAGCGGCAGGGCGGTGGAGGATTTGCGCGCCCTGGGGGTAAAACGGATCGCCATGTTTACCGGAGACAGCAGGGCGTCAGGCGAAACGGTGGCGCGGCGGATAGCGCTTGACGCGGTTTACGCGGAACTCCTGCCGCACGAAAAGGTGGCGTGTCTCGAAGAACTGGAACGCAGCAAATCCGGCTCCGGCAAACTGGTCTTCGTGGGGGACGGCATTAACGACGCTCCGGTGCTGGCCCGCAGCGATGTGGGTATCGCTATGGGAGGGCTTGGTTCGGATGCCGCCATCGAGGCTGCCGACGTGGTACTGATGACCGACGAACCCTCGAAAATTGCCGCGGCGATCCGCATTGCCCGCGGAACCCGGCGCATTGTCTGGCAGAACATTGTCTTCGCCCTGTCGGTCAAGGGCCTTATCCTTGTGTTAGGCGCACTGGGCATGGCCACGATGTGGGAGGCCGTGTTCGGCGACGTGGGAGTAGCCCTTATCGCGGTCCTTAACGCCATGCGGGTAATGAAAACGGCGGGGAGCGTTCCGCCGCCAGCAGCCTGAAAGGGCTGTACAAAAACTCATTTGTAATTCGGAATGTGGGCGCGTTTTTTTGCCCGCCTGTAGCGGGCAAAAAAACCGGGCTTTCCGCTCCAAGTCCTCGGATTTGCCCATGCAAATCCTGTGGGCTTTCCGCTCCAATCCCTCGCGCGCCTTTCCGCCCGGCGGCGCGGTTTTGCCGTGCGTGCGCACGCACGTATCCCGCCCGCCGCGAATCCCTAAGTTGCGATATAAATGACACTGATGGCGTTTATATCTAGTTATGCGCCATTCGCCATAAAATCAGTTTGAACATATATTAAAAATATTTGCTGAACAACTATTTGATAAAACTTTTCATTTGCAGGTTATATTGTGTAAAGATATAACCGG
>JAISAF010000339.1 GCA_031266855.1 Spirochaetales bacterium | reverse complement strand
TAAGTGGGAAAGAAACAGGACAGTGCGCTGATGTTTTCAAACAGTTCCCGCGCTTCGGCATAGGTTTCACTGTGATTTTCTTTCAGTGACAGGGTATTGTCCCCGTGTTTTACCGTAATATCCTGCGCTATCGCCTTTTGACAGCCCATCGCGTCAATGGGGCCGGGGACGGTAAGCGAAGCGCAAAAGCCCGTGGGGCGCCAGGGATAGGAGCGGAAATCCTTTTTTACCGCGAAGCGGTAAAAAAGATTGGAGCGGATAGCCCGGCCCCGGCGCGAAGCGCCGGGGAGGCGCAAGAGACTACTTGACAGATGTGGCATTTCGCCCTATCCTGTGTACTAGGAATCTTTTTATTAGGTGAAATGACGATGAATTTTTTCAGGACTACGGTTTCGGCGGGGATGGTCACGATTCTTTCGGCGGGGCTTTTCCTTGGGTTTATTTTTGGTTTGGCGCTTCCGGCTGTTGTATCATCTGAATCGGAAAGGGTTATGTCATACGAGGAAGTCGCGGCGCAGTCGGCTGTGCAGGAGGCTGCGAAAATCGCGGTGGCGTTTGGGGTGGATAGCCCGGAGTATGGTCTTGCGTATGAAACCCTGCCTGGTGTGGAGAAATACGATGGCCCGGGTCTTGCGCAGTCTATGCCTGTGGGGACGAAGGAAATCTGGCTGTCCTGGATGAAGAACAACCGCAGTGACTTTCCGGTTTTTCTGGAGCAGCGCTGGGATTTGGCTATGAAATTTGTCAGGGAGACGAAGGAACTTAAACGCGAAATGGATGTACGGGCCTTTCTTTTGGCGCCGCGTGAACATTTTGTGCGGGATTTTAACAGGGGTAAGGAATATATGGATACCTGGTTGTCCATAGGCTACGGCGCGACTATTACAGATCCCGATGTTGTCGCGATGATGACGACTACTCTTGATATTCAGCCAACGGACAGGGTTCTGGAAATCGGAACGGGTTCCGGGTATCAGTCCGCTATTCTTGCGTATTTAAGTTCGGAAGTTTATACAATCGAAATTATCAAGCCGCTTTTTATTGAAACCGATAAGCTTTACCGCGACCTTGAGAAGAGTTATCCCGCGTATGGTTCGATTAATAGAAAGCTTGGCGACGGGTATTACGGCTGGGAAAAGTACGCTCCTTTTGATAAGATTATTGTTACCTGTGCTATTGATCATATTCCGCCGCCGCTCTTGAAACAACTTCGGGAAGGTGGTATTATGGTTCTGCCGCTTGGCCCTCCGGGGCGGCAATACATCATGGAGGTCAAGAAGACGGCAACCGCCGATGGGGTTACATTGAGCCGCAGGGATGTGTATAATGGCTTGCACGTGAAGTTTATCCCATTTCGGGACGAGGCGGGAACATCATATAGCAACGCGCCTGAACCAGGAAAGTAGTAAGCGTTACGTATCTGGAGAATGTGTCATTATGAAGGGAAATACTGGCTTGCGGGCAAGTCTGTTTCAAAATCGCGGGAGCGCTGTTGTATGTATGCATATAGGATATTCCTGTTTTTGGACAGGCTGTGTTCAAAACTTATTCTACAGTTCTTCATTTTGTTGTAATCTTTCCGAACATATAGAGAAAGGAGTTTTTTGAAGACTGTGATGCACAGATTTCTTTACAAACAGAAACCAATCAGGCGGCGGATATTGCCTATAGGAGAAAAAATGAGGGAAACCCTGTACAGGGCCGCGGGGTGGATATGTCTTGGTTTTTTCATTCTTGGGGCTGTTGTTCTTGTCTCCTATGCCATAAGTTCCCCGGAACTCCCTCCGGCGAATCTTGTTTCCAGCCTGAATACTATATCGGAAGAAGAGGCGCTTTCTGGCAGCGCTTCATCTGTAGTAATCCTGCCTTCCTCGGAAGAAAAGACATGGGCCATTCTGTCAAGTCTGAAAGATGGGGCGCTACAGACGGGGGCGGGGAATCAGGAAGCGGACAGGACGAAGGATATAGAATATCATACCCGGCCTGGCGAGACTCTTTCGGAAATCGCTTATTCCTACAATATTTCGTATGAAGCGCTTGCTTTTTATAATGATATTAAGGATGTAAACCGTATCCGGGTAGGAACAGTTCTTCGTATTCCTTCCCTTGTTAATACGAAAACCGTGATGGAAAACCTGGCAAAAAGGCAGCCGATCAAACAGGCGGCGGTTTCCAGGCGCACGACAAAGAATGCCGTTATTGCTTTTGAGAGCAGGAATAGCGGGGATAAAAACAGGCCGGGGATAACTGTCCAGTTTTCCATCGTAAGCCCTTCTGAGGAAGAGCTTCAGTCCATTGAATGGGATTTTGGTGATGGCAAAAGGGGATTCCGGCCAAATCCGAGTTATGAGTATACGGAACCAAAAACCTATGTTGTACGGCTAACAGCCCGCGGTACGAGCGGCGTTGTGTATAAATCAAATCCTCTGTACATTGACGTTCCGCATCCCGGCCTGACCGGAGGGAACGTTATAACAAAATTTGTTACTCTTGCTTCTCCCGATGATGTTTTTATTGTGGATGGCAGTATTACCGAAGTTGCCCGTTATTCCAGTATTGAGGCGGCGCCTCTTGATTTTAGCGAATCGGATCAGTTTCTGACGAAAGTCCGTTTCAAGAAGCCTGGTTATTACGGCCTGACGGTAGTGGACGACGAAATGGCGGAACACTATTATTCCATCTTTGTCAGCCCGCTTCCCACAATTCATGCTGACGCTTTTCCCGCGAACCTGAACTGGTACCGCACTCAGTACAATACCGGCACTTCGTCCAACTGCGGTCCCGCTGTGGCTTCTATGGCTATCGGCTGGGCTTTAGGAAAATATCAGTCTGTGGCGGATGTGCGCCAGACTATTGGCTGGCAGGGAAACGGCGGCACTAGCTTTGAGGATATCCTGAAAGTCTCGCGCTCCGAGGGGGTTAAGGCCGAAGCGCGGCCGCTTCGCTCCTTGCAGGATATAAAAGACATAATCGACGCGGGTAACATAGCCATTGTCCTTATTCACACTGGCGGTCTGACACAGGCCCAGACATCCCCGGACAAAAGCATGTTTGGAAAATACTACAACGATGAAGTAGGTCATTACATCGTTATCAAGGGCTACAGCCTGAACGGTGAGTATTTTGTTTCCTACGATCCTATTCCCAACGACTGGACGGTGAACAGTTTCCGCTATGCGGATGAGCTTTCGATGGTTGGGCGTAACCGCTACTACAATTCCCGTGAAATATTGCGCGCGCTCCGGCGCTATGAGATGATAGTCATTCCACGGGTGTCTGAATGAATGTTATCGCGGTAAACGGGAGTCCGCGGAGTAACAGTAATACCCTGCGGGCTTTGCGTTTAATGGCTGATGAGCTGAAAAAAGAAAACATCGAAACAGAGATACTTGATATTGGAAAGGAAAATATTCACGGCTGTCACGGCTGCGGATACTGCTTCCAATCCGAAGGCCATCACTGCGCCATAACGCAGGACTGCCTGAACGCCTATGCGGACAGGATACGGGCGGCGGATGGCCTGATTCTGGGCGCTCCCACCTATTACGCGGGTATTGCGGGCGCAATGAAATGTTTTCTGGACAGGTTTTTTTATACAAGCAGGGGATACATGAAGTCAAAAGTGGGAACATCAGTCGCAATTGCCCGCCGCGCCGGTGCGGTGGATACCATCCACCAGTTGAATAACTACCTGAACCTGGCGGAAATGGTCATTCCTCCTTCGCAGTACTGGACTATCGTATTCGGCATGGCGCAGGGCGAGATTTCCCAGGACGAAGAGGGCCTCCAAACCCTGCGCAAAAACGCCCAGGCAATGGCGTGGCTTCTAAAAATTATCGACGCGACCAAATCCACGATTCCATTTCCCGAAAGCACCGAACCCCGGGCCCGTACCAATTTTATCCGCTGAAAAACTCATAAAAGCCTGTTTAATAACCCATTTATAATTCGGAATCCGGGCGCCTTTTTGGCGCTTCGCGCCAAAAACCGGGCTTTCCGCTTCAATTCCTCGGATTTGCCCATGCAAATCCTGTGGGCTTTCCGCTTCAATCCCTGGCGCAGCGGCAGCTCAGAACCAACTCCCGGAATTGCCAGCGGCAATTCCGGGGCGCATAATTGCTGTTCAGCAATTATGCGCCCATAGTCAGCCGGTCGCAATTTTGTTCTGACAAAATTGCGTGATCTGTCACCAGGCATAGCGCGTAACGCACTGTGCGCGACTTTGCCAGTCTCCGGCCTCGTGGTTAAAAAATTCTGCTGGGCAGCTTAAATTAAGGGGCAGCAAAATCCAATTAACCAATACGCCGCGCGAAAACGGCTTTCAGATAACGGCCTTCCGGGAAATCCGTACTCCACGGATGATCCGGCGCGGCGCCCGCAATCCTGAAAATCTGCATTTCCCGTTTCGCTTCCTTTGCGGCGCCGCCCACTACCGAAAGAAACTGTTCCTCGCTGACAAGGCCGGAACAGGAGCAGGATACCAGTATGCCGCCGGGCCGCAGAGCCGCGATTGCCAGACGGTTTATATCGCTATAAGTTTTCAGCGCCCGCGGAATTTCCTCTTTTACGGCAGCCAGCTTCGCGGGGTCGGCGATAATAATATCCGCCTGTTCGCCCCCGGCTATTTGCTCCCGCAGAAAATCAAAACAATCGCGGTGAACATATTTTACCGGAAGGCTGTTGCGCTTCGCGTTGTCTTCGGCAAACCGGAGGGCTTTTTCATCCAAATCGATGGATATTACCTCCCCGGCTCCCGCCCGCGCCGCCGCGAGACCAAAGCCTCCTGTATAACAAAAAAGATCCCACACCTTTTTACCAGCAGCAAAAGCCGCGGCTGCCGCACGGTTGTCCCTCTGGTCGAGAAAGTATCCCGTTTTATGACCCGCGGCCAGGTCTATCCGCAGCCGCAGCCCGTTTTCCTGAATATCCACACATGAAGGCGCCGGATAGCGCGAAGACAGCGGAGCAAAACTGATCCCTTCGGTTTTTTCAGTCTTTTCATCCGGCCGGAAGGCTACACGGCAGCCGGGATACAGTCTTTGCAAGGCATCCGCCACAAGGGGGCCAAGGCTAAGGTACCCGGCGCTGAACGGCTGGGCAACAAACACGTTGGCGAACTTATCGATAACAAGACCCGAAAGGCCGTCAGCCTCCGCGTGGATCAGGCGGTAACTATCCGACTTCTCCGGTATACGCAGAATATTTTCCCGCAAATCTTTCGCGGCCTCAAGCCGGCGGTAAATAAACTCCCCATTAAGAGGCTCATCCGGGTTTCGCGTCAAAAGCCTGACCGCAAGCGTCCTGTCAGGATGGTAAATGCCCCTGCCGACAAAAACGCCGCCCTTTGCCCATACATCAACCAAAGCGCCCGGTTCGGGCCTGCGCCGGGGATGCATCACCATCCTGCTGAATATCCAGGGATACCCGCCCGGATGCCCGGTCTTCAAAATAATCCTGACAGTCTCCCTTTCAAGCGTGTTTTTCTTTATCGGATGTTTTTTCCGCCAGCCCGCGG
>JAISAF010000035.1 GCA_031266855.1 Spirochaetales bacterium | reverse complement strand
AGTCCCAGTTTTTTGCAGGTATTCTCGTCAATGACCAGGGTTCCCGCGCCGGTATCGACCAGCGCCCGCACGCGTACCTGCCTGACCTGCTGTTCCGTGGTATGCCCGCGCCAGACGTTTCCTGCGTCAATGGCGTTTTTTAATGTGATATCCGCGTAAACCGTTCCCATGCGTGCCCCCATTTCAGATTATGCAAAGTATAAAGCCTACCGCTTTAAGCATACCACAATTAATAGCCCGCGTTAAGTATGGCAGCTTGAGAACCAGGCCGCGGAATTGCCAGCGGCAATTCCGCGGGTTTGTTTTTTACGCGCCTGTGTTAGCCGCTTGTTGCGTGCGCAAGGGATTGCAGCGGAAAGCCCGCAGGATTTGCATTGGCAAATCCGAGGACTTGGAGCGGAAAGCCCGGTTTTTGGCGCGAAGTGCCAAAAATGCGCCCAAATTCTGAATTACAAATGAGATTTTGAACAGGCGCTTAGAGGTTCCTATAAACCCGCCTTCAAATACGCCGCCAGATTTCCAGTCAAATATCCCGTTACAGCAGACCCTTTGCCGTAGCCGCACGCACAGCAGCGGCCCGGTTTGTCGCCCCAAGCTTGGAATACACGCTTCGTATGACGCTCTTCACCATTTTAACGGAAATTTTCATGTCATCGGCTATTTTTTTGGCGGTATGCCCGCAGGAAAGGCCGCCTAATATTGCCAGCTCATGCTCTGAAAAATCCAGAAAACCGCCGGCATTCTGATCAGCGTACCGCGCCATCACAAGTGAACATTTTTTCGCGTAGGCCGAAGCCTTACTCCGTATGGAATACAGCCAGTTCCGGGGAATCTCCTCCACGCCGCCAGCGCCGGGCGCTCCCTCCAGGCGATCCTTAAGTATGGCAGTAATCAGGCTGTGCATAGACTCTCCCAGCTCGACAAAAGGTATATTCAAGGCATTGGGGCTGGCAGCGTCGTAGGCTTTTTTCAGAGTCTTAAAAGCGCCATCCCTGTCACCAAGCTGATGGCGGATTACAGCTTCCAGGGCAGTCATTTCCAGAAAACCAAAAAGAAAACTTCCCAGATTGCCCCTGGCTTTTTCCTCTTCCAGAGCTTTCAGCGCCGCCGGAAAATCCTTTTCGGCAAACAGGGACAGGGGCTTTATCAGGATATCAAAGCCCCGGAACAGGATATCTAATGCCTCCTCCAGGTATTCCGTCCTGAGCCATGAAGCGATCTTTTTCGTCAGGCCGATCTGGGTATAAAAACGCCCCATAACAACATCATAGATATTGAAGCGGTTGATATATCCATCTTTTTCCAGCAGCCCCTTCATTTGCCGTTCCACTTCCTGAATACCCGCGACATCGCCCGTGTGGATATATATCCACATAAGATAAACCAGGGCGCGGTGTTCCACCTCGTACTGATTTTTTTCCCGGCCCTGGAACACCGCCTGGCGCGCGAATTGTTCAGCCGTATTTAAATCTCCCTGGTAATAAGCTATCTCCGCCCGCGCCAAAGTATCAATCCCAAAAAAATAACCGTTCTGGGAGGCACTGGAGTATGGCACAGCGACGGAATACGCTTCCAGGATAGCCTCAATTTCTCCCGTCTTCGCGGGAAATCCTATCGGAATTACATAGGAACTGACATTGGACTGTGCCATTTGCTCCGAAACAGGTTCCTGCGGATTTTCCAGGAAATAATAATAAGCCCGTTCAAACCACTGAACAAAGTTATAATCCTTGGTAAACCGCGCAATGAGAACACATAGAATCCCCATCCTGTGACAGGCAGCCGCAAGAAGCGAGGAACGCCGGGGGCACGGCGGCAGAGCCTCAAAACAGGCGATACCCGCCTGGTACTCATCGCTGGATTCCTGAAAACGATTCAGAAGCGCCAGAAACCGGGCGCGGCTAATAAAACGCAAAAAAAGAAAATTCCAGTCATCCCTGTCCCCTGTATTTTCAGCGGTAATCCGGTCTATCATTTCCAGAAAAAAAGATGCCACCCGCCGGGACAGCAGACGGGGAAAAGAATCGATAAGCCGGACAAGCCCGCCATAATCCCTGGCCCGCTCATATTCCACCGCCGCGTCGGTAGGAAGATTATTCTCAATGCACCACTGAGCGCCCCTGTCGGAAACATCCCGAATCTCCTCCCTGGACAGAACCGCCTGTTTTTCCCGCAGAAATTCCAGAAAAAGATGATGTATAAAAAACCCATGAAGGTAAATATCAAAACGAATCACCGAGCCGAACTTCTCTATAGCCGAAATATATTTCCCCCCAGGATCAAGCCGCTCCAGAAGGCTCCGGGGCCAATAATCAACAAGAGACAGTTTAATAAGGAATTTCTGAAGACCCTCCTCCATCGACATAAACATGTTCTCAATCATTTTCCTGACAGGCAGCAGAATCCCATCCCAACTGCCTTTATCGGCCTGGCCCGTTTTTATCCCCTGGAGAATAAGACCCGCCGCCAGCGCCCAGCCCTCAGTCTCATGGTAAATCCGGGTAAGCTCCTCTTCCGTCAAAAAGATATTAAGGAAACGCGCATATTCGGCTACTTCCTCCCTGGTAAACCGTAAATCCTCGGCAGTAACACGCGAAAGACGCCCCTTGGCTAAAAAACCCACAGTGTTTATCGCCGGTTCCGTTCTGGAAATAAGAACAATGGTATTCTTTGAAACCGGAGCCGCCAAAACGCGCTCCAGATACAGCAAAACCGCGGGATTTGTAAGAAAGTGAAAATCGTCAAGAACAATCGTATACGGCTCTCCGCATTCGACCTCAGACTTCAACAAAGTCAAGTACCTGTCAAACTGCCGCTCCGATTCAGGAAAACCCATAGTAGCGAAAATTTTCGCAGCCTCTGGATTCAAACGGGAAAGCGCCCCCGTATAATTTTCCCAAAAACGCCAGCCAAGATTATCCCGCTCCGAAAGCTGTATCCAGACAGCACGCCGGGGATTCTTCTGAAGAAAGGAGTTTACCGCATGGGTTTTCCCATCCCCCGCCCCAGCCACTACAATAACTATATGGCTTTGCATTGCCTTCGCCAGAAGCCTGTCTATCCGTGGCCTCTCCAGAAAAAATTGATTCTCCGCACCCGCCGGAGCATCACTACAAAAAAGTTGTTGCGTCATTGTCTCCTTTATGTATTCACCATGCGGACAATCCCCGCCCCAGCCGCACGCCTCACTTCACGAACACCAGTACCCAGGTACATATCCACACGCATACACACCCCCTACTCTAAATACTAATTTCAGGAATTCCACTTGTCAATAAGCCCCGCGTCCCAGTTTAGCATGGCGCGTTTCCGGCGCTTGCGCGCCGGAAACCGGGCTTTCCGGGACTCCGCTATCGCTACGGCCCCAGCGCTCCGCGCTGGGGCTGCTTCGCATCCCTCCAATCCCTCGCGCGCGCCCAGCGGCTAACCAAAACCATAAAGGCAGGGGGCGTGCGGATTTTTGCCCGGCAAAAATCCGCACGCGTAAGCACGGACTGAAAGCGGAAGTGGCGGCAGCCGGCAGTGATAACTACGCGCACTCCGCTGCGCTTCGTGCATAGTGGCAAACCACGCGATTTTGCCTGGCAAAATCGCGACCGCCTGAGTTATACGCACGTACATAATTACCTTTGGCAATTATGTACGCGGCCTTATTTTGAGCTGCCGCTTATAATATAGGGAAACGTATACCGGGAATAACGGCTGATGCGTAATGATAAAGGGAACTATTATATGGATCACGAATGATTAATCGATTAACAAAAAGAATTTTTAGTAAAGAAGATTGCTGCCCTCAAAAACGGATTAATTCGACAGCATCGTTAATGCGGTTTTTTGCTTTCACTCCATGTTTATCTTTATTATTTCCTCTATGAATTTATTATTTTCTCCTGTTTCCTTTAATTCCCTAAACCGTTTTTCCTTTTCTTCTTTATTATTGAATAAATCCCCAAAATAATATTCTTTTAGAAGAGTATTTCCGGAATATTCCATAAAATATGTTCTACTGTTTTCCGCCTCTTTTATGAATTCGTTATAATCTCCCCTCTTTATGTAGTGATACATTATATGCACCAACGGATGAATACATAAATCCATCGCCATATATTTCCATGGCGCCCATGAAAATCCTGTCAGAAATTTATTGCTCGACAATTCTTCTTCATTGAAGGAATCAAGCGCGGTTTTATATTTTTCCAGTATTATTTTTGATTCATTTACCACATTCTCCAATGTTTCATTTTTATATTTTTCATAATTTGTTTTATTAAACTGTTCTATATCAACATGACTGACATCTTCAAGTGAACGCTTCGATTTTATTGCTTCCAATATACCTTCGGAAAATTTTATCCAACCGTTTATATGTCCTATAACATCCCTGGCATTCCAATTTGAAAAACCCGTTTCAAG
>JAISAF010000032.1 GCA_031266855.1 Spirochaetales bacterium | reverse complement strand
GAGCAATTCCGAGGACTTGGAGCGGAAAGCCCGGTTTTTTGCGGCGTTAGCCGCAAAAAATGCGCCCTGGTCCTACTCCGGCAGGGGTTTCCCCTTTTTATTGAAATAAACCGAATACGCGACTGACCCAACAATAAGCAGCCATAAAACCCAGCATATCGGTCCGCGGGTAAAAAAGATGCCGGGATTCCCGTTATTGCCCTTTAAGGCGTCCACGAAGTGTTTTTCAAGATCGCCGCCAAGAATAAAGCCAATCAGGAAGGGCGTGGATGGCAGTTTAAATTTTGAGAAAAAATATCCCAGAGCGCCGAAAACGATTAGACTCCATACGTCGAACATAACGCCGTTCGAGGCTCTGTATGCTCCTACAATACACATAAGGATAATTACCGGATACAGCCGCTGCCGGGGTATATAGATTACCTTCGCGATATATTTTATGGGGAAAAACATTGTTATAAACATCATGATGTTGCAAAACAAAAGAGCGATAAGAACGGTTGTCCATAAAACATGCTGTTCCTGAATAAACAGGGGGCCAATCTGTAAACCCTGCAAGGCAAAAGCGCCTACGAGAACCGCTGTAGTGGAATCTCCGGGAATACCCATAGACAGGAGCGGAATAAGAGCGCCGCCTGTTAATCCATTGTTGGCTGACTCGCTTGCCACAAGACCTTCAATGTGGCCTGTACCGAATTTTTCCGGGGTTTTGGAAAAAGTTTTCGCCTGCGAATACGCGACAATACAGGCGGCGCTGCCGCCTACGCCAGGCATAACCCCGATAAGCGTACCTAGAAGACTGGAACGCAGCAAATTAATAAACTGCCCCTTAAAATCCAGAAACGAAAACTTTCTGCCGCCCCGTTGCAGTACATCCTTGTCCTCGATAGTCCGCTTGCGCATGCCACCTTCGGCTTCTTCGAACATCTGGCCGAGGGCAAAAAGACCGATAAGTACCGGCAGCAGGGCAAAGCCGTAAATCAGCTCCTTGCGGAATATGTAGGGTACAAGCCGCAGTTTGTTGTTGTCGTCAAATGTTCCCATCAGCGCTACAAGCACGCCGAGAAAACCCATAAAAATACCTGTAAGCATATCGCCTTTGGACAGGGCCGCGATAATGGTCATGGCAAAAAGGATAACCAGAAATTTCTCTACCGCGGAAAAATTAATGGCTAGCTGCGCCAGAACGGGCGTGAACAGCGTCAAACATCCCAGGCTGATAAGGCCGCCGATAAGCGAAGATGTTATGCCGATTTTTAAGGCACGTTCCCCTTCGCCCCGCAGCGTCATGGGGTGTCCGTCAAAACACGTGGTAATTGATGAGGGTGTACCGGGAATATTAATAAGAATAGCGGGAATAAGCCCACCCGATATGCCGCCAACATACATACCCAAAAGCAAAAACAGGGATGTAACAAGACTATAGGCATAGGTAAGAGGCAAAAAAACGGCAATCGCCATAGTAGCCGTCATGCCGGGTATAGCCCCGAAAAGAATCCCCACAAGAAGCCCTATCATGCCCATAGCGAAATTTCCGACCGTTAATATTTCAGTAAGTTCCAGTCCCATACTATAACTTCCTTATTAAGTTTTTAAGCTTTTTTAACTCTTAAACTTCTCTTACATTACGATTATGGCAAAGAGATATTAAACACAACACTGAAAAGATACCATACCAGAACAGACGCGATAACTGAGATAATCAGAGAGATAAGCACGGAGCGCGGTTTTAAGGTGCGGCAGAACAGGAGGTTGAAAAGAAAAATAAAAATCAGGCTGGCTGGCAGAAATCCGATCAGATCCAGCACAAAAATATACAACATAAAAAGAACAAGACTGCCAAACAGCATAAACATATCGGCGTCTTTTACAAAAAATTTCCACTCCCTGGTTATCGCGGGCTGCTTGTTCCGTACACGGATAAGCACTTTTTTTGTTACAATAAGCACAGCTAGAAAAACCAGAAAGCCAATAATAATTTTTGGGAAAAACAAGTGGGAAGTGGAATACTGTACTTCAAGTTTAAAAAACGAATCCATAAGATCCCCCATTTGTATGTACCGGAATACAGGCGTGCCGGAATACAGGTATCCCGGCGGACTACCGGCGCGGCGAACTAAAGGCGCGAAGCCCGGCCGGATATGCCGGCCCTGCCCGCGCCCTGCGCGAAGATTATTTTGTCAAAGTGTCAAAATTGGGAGCCTTCGCTATAAGATCGACAAAGGAATCACGTTTGGCGTAAATATAGGTCTTTGTCTCCCGCGATCCCTTAGCCTGGGGAACAAAGCCGATTTTCTTTACAGCCTCCATGTAGGCCGGGCTTTTGCAGACATCCGCGATAGCTATATCCATCGCGGCAATAAAATCGGCGGGGATCCCGATAGGATAGAAAGCGTAATATTCCTTGGAAAAAATAAAAGGCTTCCCATCCAGGATAATACCCTGCTCCTGGAAGGTAGGCCAGGGTTCGTTTTCATAGCGTTCACCAGAGCTGATACCAATAACATTCAGTTTCAGTCTTGAGTCTACTCCGGGCCTGGTGTACTGTTGCAGGGCAGTCGCCACGGCGTACACGACCTGGCAGTTGTTGTCCCACAGAGCCTGGAGTTTCGCGTCGGTGGAGCCAGTAACAAAAACCTTTATCCGGGAAGCAACATCCTTTCCGTACGTCTGGTTGACCCATTCATACACCGCGTTAAAGCAAAGCTGGGAAACGCCGCCGGCCTCAACCGCGAATTTTACGATTTCGTTTGGATGATCTTTCATCCACTTGCCCATCTCTGCAAGGGTTTTGTAAGGAGCATTGGCGCTGGCGGCAAAACAATCCGCCGTACTATACGCATACGTACCACCCACAATCATTTTTTCCAGCTTGTAATCCTCCGCCTCATAGGCCCCAAACAGCACGCCAAGATACGTCATGTCGTGAAACATCATAATGGTACTGCCATCCGGCCTGGTAGACACCACTTCCTGCAATGCCCGGCCCGCGCCGATAGGATCAATTTTCATATTACAGCCGTATTTCTCGGAAACAAAACGCGCAAACAGATCCGCGGTAAGATAGGTATCGCCGGTAACCGCGGTAGAACCAATAACGCCGCGGATATTTTTCCCTTTCAGGTAAGCGGCGGCATCGGCCTGCGTCTTTATTGTCGAGGAAGACGCATCCGCCGCGGGGGTCTCCTTTCCACCCGCGGCAAACAGCGGCGCGGCAAGACATGCCGCAAGAAGAATCGCCAAAATCCTTTTCATAGTAATTTCTCCTTTATTTTTTCCCCGTCCCCGGCTTTCTCCCGGGAACGGAATAATTTACACAAATACAGGGGAACCCCCACAATACAGCCGCATCTCCACACCGCACCACGATAATACATAAAACCGTATGCGGCCTGGTTGCCGTTGTTTGTTTGTGGAGAAAAAAGGCTCCCATAGCAATAAATAAAGGAGAAAAGCACAATAAAGGAGAAAAGCGCAAAGACGAAAAAGGCGCTCAAAAGAAAGGACATATAAAATTGCCTCGCAAAAACACGCGGGAACGTGTGTTTGCGATACCAGAGCTTTCCGGCAGGAGGCTGGTCGCCCCCCCTCTTCGGATTACGGCTCACCCCGGTATCCTGGGCCCTAAAAAGCCCACACCATATACATAAACTACTACAAACCATGCAATTTTGCAAATCTGCCTGTCAGCAATTCTCAGTTTAGGCTCATATCAAAAACCACTGTTAGCTCATGTCCCGTCAGTAAAGAAAAATGGGATCTCCTCCCGGAGGGCGCCCTCCACATTTTTCTTCACGGACATCCGTTCCAGATGCATGAGACTAATACAGATTACTTTTTTAAGGGGTTACTGGTGGTAAAAACCTCCAAATTGTAAACAATATTGTAAACAATTTGGAGATTTTCCTGATTTTGTAAGGATACTTTTTCTAAACTGAGAATTGCCACCTGCCTGTACGGCCTGTCTTTAGCCGCTGGTGCGCGCGCAAGGGATTCCGGGGGCGCGATAGCGCCCACTACAATCCATACCTATCGGAAAGCGACCGTCTTCGGGCGCATTGAAGCGGAAAGCCCACAGGAATTGCATGAGCAATTCCGAGGACTTGAAACGCAAAGCCCGGTTTTCCTGGGCGTGCTTCGCACGCCCAGGAAAACGCGCCAAAATACATAAGGATAAAAATCCCCGCGCGTTTATCCCGCCTCTACGGCGCATCCCTATTTACCCGCGGGCTTGTTAAAAGGCCACTTGGGAACACGGCCCGACAGAACGTCGTCAATTCCCATAGCGGCGTGTACCGCCATCCTTGCCATAGCCTCGCGGGTAAGAGCGGCGTTATGAGGACTCAGAATAACATTCTCCAAAGCGTACAAAGGATTATCCGCCTTCGGCGGTTCAGGATCAAAAACATCCAGAGCCGCCCCCGCAATCCGCTTCGATTTCAACGCCTCATACAAATCCCCTTCGTTGACGATCTCCCCGCGTGAGGCGTTAATCAGAAAAGCGCAGTCCTTCATCATATTGAAATACTTCCCGCCGACCATCCCTTTGGTTTCCGGCGTCGAAGGAACATGCAGACTAACAAAATCGGCATCCCGGAAAATTGTCTCGGCATCAGAAACAATCTTCGCCTCAGGAACGCCCTTTATCTCCCGTATGTACGGATCAAAAACAACAACCTTCATATCCAAACCAAAAAAGGCTTTCTTCGCCACCATCGATCCGACACGGCCCGCCCCGACAAGCCCCAGCGTTTTCCCCGCCAGATCCATCGCCGGCAATTTGTTCCGCAGCTCCCAGTTCCCCGACCGCACAGCCCTGTCACCCGCAGGAAAATGCCTCGCCAGCGCAATAATCATACCCACAGTGTACTCAGCAACGGAATTCGCGTTCGATTCAGGCGCGTAGGTAACATAGATGCCCCGCTCCGTCGCGGTCTTTACATCGATATTATCGCAGCCAACCCCGTGCCTGCCGATGACCCTCAGCTTCCCGCCCGCCTCGATGACCTCTTTCGGAAAAGGCGCCGTCCTCGCAAGAATCGCGTCGCAGTCCTTCACGTCCTCAATAATCCGCTCCACCGTAACGCCGCTCCCCATTTTGATCGAATAGCCCCTGTCAGTAAGATATTTCTTTCCATCTTCGACAATATCCTGGGGAATTAAAACCGTGTAACCCATCTGTATCTCCTTCAAAAAAAATCTTTTCATTGCACATAACATAATTCAGGGCGCATTTTTTTGCCCGCAGCCGGGCAAAAAAACCAGGCTTTCCGCTGCAAGTCCTCGGAAAGCGCCGATGCGCTTCCTGCGGGCTTTCCGCTACAATCCCTTGCGCAGCGGCAGCCTGAGAACCATTCCACGAAATTGCCGGACAGCAATTTCACCATGCACAGCGCGTAACGCGCTGTGCATGCCTGTATCACTACCGGCTGCCGCCGCATAGCGCCTAACAGATACCTTCAAGGCAGACCCGCGCGAGTCCATAGCCCCTAACGCCGCTCCGCGGCCGCCTGAAAACCAAACCGCGGGCACTTAATTGCCCGTGCGCATAACCACGCGGCGCGGTTTACTGCCGGCTTTTTCCTATATAATATTATACCTTCTCGCCGCGCAAAAAAGCAAGAAAAAAGGCGCGCCGCCAGAGCAGGTCATATACATTTTTTCTTCTGTAAAAAAAAACGCATAAATCTGTGAAAAAACGAATCTCAAAGCCGGAAAAGGAGGCAAAAAAAGACCTAAAAAGCAAAAAATTATCCGGCTTTCCGGTTTCGCGGTAAAAATTCTATTTTCAGTATAATCACTCAAAATGAGTATCAGGTTTGCTGTCCGCCGCTTGAGCGCGCACAAGGGATTCCGGGGGCGCGATAGCGCCCGCTACAATCCATACCTATCGGAAAGCGACCGTCTTCGGGCGCATTGCAGCGGAAATCCTTTTTTACCGCGAAGCGGTAAAAAAGATTGGAGCGGAAAGCCCGGGTTTTTGCGGTCAGGGAATTTGCGGCGCAAATTCCCTGACCGCAAAAAATGTGCCCAAATTCCGAATTATAAATTGGGTTATTAAACAGGCTCTTAGAGGATTCCCTGGTATTTAAATATGCATTAGTTTTTCTGGAGTCTTTTTACAAATAGTATTAATCTGGTCTTCTGTGAATCCATAATCTTTTATGAGTATTTGGATAAACTGATAGATTCCCTCGACCGGCGAGATCCCAAATTTTGGCTGCCCCATGTCAGAATCAAGAACAAACTGTTCAATCGGTATTCTTTCAAACAGTTTTTCCAGAAAGGCAGGATTTCCGCAAAAATCCGCGGGAGAACTTCCGCCGGGAATGAAGCTTACCGCAGTCAGCTCAATATAAGCGCCGAGGCTTGACCATCGCACAAGATCCTCAAGATGAACATCAAAACCATAGTAGGGATGATTGACCAGCATCGGAACGCCTAACTCCCTTCCCCTCCTGACAGCGGCATCCTGTTCTTCCCGTGAGCCGTGCCCTGTCGCCAGGACGGGCGGGTTTTCGAGTTTGGAAAGGAACTGCAAAAGCGCTTCCACCTCGGATGTCAAATTGCCTTTGCTGTCTATCGTCTCTATCGGTTTTTCATCGAGGATCATGCCTTTTGAACCGGCAAAAGTCCTCCCATTATAATATCTGATATGATTCGCAGCCGATATAGTAGGCAGCGACAGATATTTAACATTAAGGGCGCAGGCCGCGTCGACAGCCTTCAGGCAGATACCGCCAATTGAATTGTTCAGGATCAGACTGCCATAGGCTTTTGTTTTTACCTGGCCTTCCAGCAATGAATTAGCCTGCATTGCTGTCATCATTGAAGGAAAATAATGATCTTTTGTTATAAAAGCCTTGAAACCTGCCTTATCAGCTTCGATGGCGAAGGCGCCAGTATCAAAGATTCTTTTGACATTCGATGGGCCGTTATGACAATGCATATCAATACAGCCCTGTAATATTTCCCGCATTGTTTCACCTTCCTTTTATTGTTTTTTTTTCAAAAACCGCGAATTCTACTACTTGGTATCTTTGGTAATCATTACTTCCATTGGGTCTTTCCCCGAAGCGAGAATACGGTAAAAATTATCTTTTTGGTATTCCAGCCTTTCAGGATAGAAAATATCCAAATTCCAACAGGTGTATGTTGCCTCCGAAGCGTCATAGCCATGCGGGACATTCGGCGGGAAATACGCAAAGAAGCCGGGTTCGGCGTCGTATTTCTTTCCGTCAATGAGTACCTTTCCGTCGCCCTGGGGAACAAGAAGAAACTGTTCATGAATGTGATGATGTTCTCCCTTAGTCGGTATTTTTGCCGGAATCATGTTGAGTGCCGCAGAAAGATTATCTCCCGTAAAAAAATAACGCACGGTTCCTTTTTTACTGGTATCAGGTGAGACGCTGAAATATTCCTCACTGTTATAGAAATTTCCGATTTTTATTTGATTTAATCCCATTTTTGCCATTGTTTACCTCCATTCCGGCTTTTTAAGTTGTCTGAAAATTTTACGTGAAAATTCAACTCTCCGGTTTACCCGAATTGTTCAAATGACTTGGCCGTTTCCCTGAGCGCCTTATTAAAGATATGCATATCTGTGCTTATCGACATATACAGCATACCCATGTTGATATATTTCCTGAATCCTGACGGGTCCATAACAATGGTGCCAACAATTTTATTGTTGGCAAGACAGACCTGACAAACATGCGTAATCGCATCTTCAACTTCAGGAGCGTTCATTTGACCGGGTTTTCCAAGGGATTGGCTAAGATCAGCGGGGCCAATGAAGATAGCGTCTACCAAATCGATCTTGCAGAGTTCTTCAATCTGGTCTACCATCTCTCTGGTCTCTACCTGATAAATGAGCAGCGTGTTGTTATTTGCATAGCTATAATATTCCGAAGGTACATTAAACCCATAATCTCCCGAACGTTGATCCCGGCACATGCCCCGTATGCCCCGCGGGTAGTACTTTGAAAACCTGGCGCCGGATTTTGCTATAGTTATATCCCGTAAGGAAGGTACCTGCACCGCACCGGCGCCTGCATCCAGAGAATGGAGAATAGAGTATTCCGTGCAGTCCGGTACACGGACCACAGTACTCAGGTTTGCGATGTCCGCCGCGCGGATCAGATTCTCTAATTCATGGAAGTTGTAGGTACCGTGCTCGGCATCCAATATAACATAATCAAAACCCGCGCGCCCAAAACTTTCTATCAGGCGAGGCTCATTGATCTTTACAAATGTGCCGAATACAGGCTGTTTCTTCCTGAGCTTGTCAATCATTTTTGTGTTTGTCATGCCTCCTGCCTTATCCCTTTGCCGGAAGAGGAGGCCTTTTCCCTGCCGGGAAAATCTGGAGTATTGTTACACCCTCCGGCGATTCCCGCAAATCCAAGCCGTGGAAGACTCCTTTTGGGGCAAGCCAGTGAGAGCCTTTCCTGACGGGTGTTCTTGTCCCATCAATCACAACCGTTGCACGGCCTTCCAGCATAATTGTCATCTGTTCCATATCATCATGTTTGTGCCCGGACGGCGTTTGCGCATACATACCGGCCCTTTCGGGAAGAATCCGCTGAAACGAGAGGGTAATATTCTTTCCGTTTACCTCCAATTGCTCAAGACCGGGCGCCACAGTCTCCCATTTTTCATTGTGGTAATTTCCCACAATGACTCCGTTGTCTAAAATCTGCATTTGTAATCCTCCGTTAAAAAAATTGATATATAAATTCGAACCTGCTAACCCGCATAACCAGTCAAACGCGGCAACCACAGAACGAGATCGGGCAGGTAAGCCAGCACAGAAATAACCACGAATGCCCCAATCGCAAAAGGCCATACTAGTTTACATAACTTGCTGAATGGAATACCGGCCGCGTTGGATGTTACAAAAAGCACAACTCCAACAGGAGGCGTCATGTAGCCAATGCAAAGCAGAACACAAAAAACGATACCGAAATGAACAGGATCCATTCCAATCGCCATAGCCAGAGGAAACATGACGGGATTGAATACCATCTGCATTGTACCAGTATCAAGCAGACAACCGCCAATCATCAGGATAACAATGATCAGAGCGATAACCAAATCCTTACTGGTCGTAATTCCCATAACAAATTGAATCAGTTGTCTGGGTATGCCGCTTCGGGTCAGAGACCAGGAGATAACGCCGCCAAAAGAAATCATCAGCAGAATACCACCGCCGGTCATGGCGCTACGCAAAAGTATGCCAGGAATTTTGTGCCAGTCTATTTCCCGGTATATGGCGCTCGCTATAAAAGCGCACAGGCATGATACCGCACCGGCCTCAGTGGCGGTAAAAAAACCACCAATGACGCCGCCGATAATTATACCAGGCACCAGTAACGCAGGAAACGCGATGATAAAATTTTTGCCAATCCGGCGCAAGGATAAGGAATCAATTGAACGGCGGAATTTCAGTTTGGCTGCGAAGTAACTAATAAGACTGCAAAAGACGAACACCAACAGGATTCCCGGCACAATGCCTCCGACAAACATCGCTTTGATAGAGGTATTCGTCAGCATACAGTACATAATATACGAAGTACTCGGAGGAATAATGGGTCCGAGAATTGCTGAAGCGGCTACAAGGGAGCCGGTAAACTCCTCGGGGTACCCATCCTTACGCAACTCGGGCACGAGGACACCGCACAGCATGGAAGCCACCCCGTTAGGGGAGCCGAGGATGGCCGATAAGAGCGCGGCAATCAGAACGCAGGAATAGGCCATGCCGCCCTTCAGTATGCCTGCAACTTCCCGAATAAAACCCAACAGACGTTTAGTAACACCGCCGGCATTCATAACTTCTCCTGCCAGGATAAAGAAAGGTAAACAGGTAAGGGAGGCCAGGTTGATCTGATCGAATAGCCTCTGAACAGTGACCAGTAGAAAATTTGGATTACCAAGAAGTATGGTATGAACAGTGCCCATCAAACCCAGCACAAAGGCAATAGGAACGCCTATAATCATGAGGACAACGAAGACAATTGCCGGTAACAGCATTATACTGCCTCCTTTTTGTCGTCCCGTTTTAACAGAACCATTTTGATGATATCTGGATAGAAATCAATAGTGAAAATCAGCAGAAAAATTAAACCGGCAAAAATACCGTAATACGGAACGGCATCCGAAAGCCCGATGCGGTACTGATGCTTTTGGCGACCGAAGCGCTCGTCATTTTAAAATAAGTATTGTAAAGCATGAAAGCGAAGAATACCGTTAAGATGATGTTGGTAATCAGGGAAAGAATATCACGGACCCTTTCAGACAGTTTACTGGTAATCAGATCGAAGGAAACCATACTGTGTTTGTAATATGCTGCGGCGCCCCCAAAGTATGTACAGTATATGAGTAAATACCGGATAATCTCATCCGACCATATCCATGTTGCGGAAAATAAATACCGTCTCATCACCTCGGTCAGCATGATTGCCAGCATTGCCGCAACTGTCACCATCGCAATATGTCTCAAGATGGTATAACAAAACTCAGCGAATTTATGATAGTATTTCATCCTTAACTCTATCTCCTTGTAGGAATGCCGCAGGCGGCAGGAATAAATATCCGGGGTAGTATTCCTGCTAGTACAAATCCTGAACCGCTTTAATAAACGAAGCGTACAAAGGAGACTCCGCCATCTTTCTCTGATATAGAGGAGCCATTGCCTCCAGCCACGCCGCCTTATCCTCAATTACATTAAACCCGACGCCATGATCAATGCAGTCTTGACGCATTTGCTTATCAAATTCATAAATGGTTTTTTCCATGTATTCTTTATCCGCTTCAATGAAGCATTCCTGAATCAAATCGAAATAGCCTCCCGGAAGCGATTCTATGATTTTGGTATTCATCACTACCCCGGAAATAAAAGGATATAACCCGATTTCGGACATATAATTAACCACTTCGTAGTGTTTCTGCATGGAAATAGAAGAAGTATTAATCTCTTCACCGTCAATAATCTTGTTCTGGAGCGCGCTGTACAAATCTATATAGGTAATATTGACAGGATTTGCCCCCACTATCTTTAAGGCTTCATCAATGACCGGGTTGCCTATGGAGCGTATTTTCAAGCCTTTGATATCAGACATGGTCTTTATGGGCTTTTGGATAGTTGCAAAGTGACGAATTCTATAATCACCGCCTATGGTGATTATCCTTACATCCCTTAAATCGGCGTTTGCTTTTTCCACAAGGGCTTTAAATTCTTTAAGTTGCAGGACTTTTGCTTCCAACTCATAGCTATTGATAAGGAAGGGCATCTGACTCACATCAAGATACGGGGAATACTTTGATATGGTGCCAATACCAATACCGCAAAGTTCCAAGGCGCCTTCCATACACTGGGCAACGCTGCTTTGCTCGTTACCAAGAGCGCCGTTAAAAACCTCCTCGATCTCAATAGCGCCCCGGGAGCGTTCACTTATTAATTTGATTGCTTTGTCTCGAAGTAATTCCGCACCGAATCCAGGGGAGTTCGTGGATGCAAAGGTCATCTGTACCTTTTTTGAAAAATCAACTTTATCCCACCACGCGCCGCCTGATGTGGAAACCGAAGGTGACTGGGGCGTAGCGGATGGAGCAGCCGAATCAGACGACTTATTACATACCGTAAGCAGCGGAATAGTCGCCGCCAGGGACAGGATCATTATCCAGCGTTTATACATAATATTTTCCTCCTAAATGATAAGTAGCCGGCTTTTCATGCCGCCGGGGTGGCGCGTATTCTGGATTATAGTATGGATATAAAAAATCGTCAATAGCGAATAAAAAAATATAGTAAATAATCGTTAATAGTGGTTTGCTATTTTGCTGATTTTTTGTAGGAATTCACTTGGGTACTTATGAAAGAACGGGATTTGAGGAAAATTTTAAGCACAAACATTAAACTTTTCAGAAACAGAAGAGAATGGTCTCAGGCAAAGCTGGCGGAGGAACTGGAGATATCGCCCAATTTTTTATCAGAGATTGAGACAGGGAAAGGCTGGGTATCCCCCTTAACTCTGGTAAAACTTGCAAACGTGCTTGATATTGAAGTTTATGAGCTTTTCAAGCCTCAAATTTCCGCTGCAAACGATGAAACGGGCGCTATTTTGCGCCGCTTTGCCCAGGATCTTTCTGCGGCCTTGAACCAGTCCATAACCCACACAGTTCAGCAATCTTTGAACAAAACCCTGCTCAAATCCTTGAATGAGTCTTTGCGGAATGTGCTTGAACAATATGTGAAATAGGTGAAAATACATAGCCGGAGTAATCGCATTTGCATCCGGGCTGGTTCCAAAACCTGGAAAGTCCGTGGGGTGCAAGGGGCTGACTGGCTGCTCCGCGGTATCTTTATAAAAAACCAGAATTTTTACCGCAAAGTCAAATAAGTCCCGGCACAAAGCCCCGTTTTTTTCTTCTTCCTTTCTTTGCTTCTTCGCCCATGCGTACTGGCTGGCCCGCGAATTTGCGTTCCGCAAATTCGCCCGCTGCGCGGCGCAAGGGATTGCAGCGGAAAGCCCGCAGGATTTGCATAAGCAAATCCGAGGACTTGGAGCGGAAAGCCCGG